>NZ_JBKFBD010000001.1:0-221909 GCF_053345975.1 Microbacterium sp. C23T
GCCCCGCCAGCCGCGCCGCGCCGTCCGCGGCCTGGCTCGCGCCGGCGGCGAGGCTCGTGGCCCCCGCGGCCGCGGAGCGCGTGCCCGTGCCGAGCGTGCCGACTCCGTTCGCCAGCGACTGCGCGCCCGACTGCAGGCTGGCCGCTCCGGTCGCGAGCGACTGCGCGCCCGCGTCGGCCGATGAGGCGCCGTTCGCGAGGCGTGCGGCACCGGCGCTCGCGGACGCGGCGCCGTCGTCGAGATCCGATGCGCCGGCGGCGAGGTCACCGGCGCCGGCCGCGAGCTCGGACGCGCCCGCGGCGAGCTCGGCCGAGCCCTCGTGCGCCTGGCCGGCGCCGTCCGCGAGCTTCGTCGATCCGCTCGCGATCTGCGACGTCGTCACGAAGTAGAGCAGGATCATGGCCGCGAGGGCCACGCTGAGCACGATGACGGCGACACGCATGCCGACGCCGTGGGTGTGGGTTTCTGTTCTCGTCATTGAGAGCACTCCGGTTCAGCGCCTGGGGGGTAGGCGCGGTAGACGTCGACGACCGGTGATCCGGCCGCGCGGCGACACAGCGGCAGGGTGTCGGATCCCGCCTTCGTCGGAGGGGTCCGGCCTGCTGTCGCGAGTGCAGTGTATGAACGGCGCGAGTCACGCACACGGTCGTCGTCGAAGGAACCCAGTTTCAGGTGCCCTGAGACTCAGTTTCGTTGTGCGATGGGCACAATCGACGCGTGCGGGCTACAGCCGCACGACCTCGGTCACCCGCACCACTGCGGTGCCCGCCTCCTCCGACGCGGCGAGGTCCACCACGCCGCGGATGCGCCAGTCGTGATCCCCCGCCGGGTCGTCGATCGTCTGCTCCACGCGCCAGAGCCCCGACTCCGCGGCATCCGTCTCGTCCACGGTCACGAGTCGCGGCGACCGGGCCGCGCCCCCCGTGAGGATCTCGTCGTGGTCGTCGAAGTAGGCGTCGAGCGCGGCCGGCCAGTCCACCTCGGGGTCGAGCTCGACGAGCTCCTCGTCGCGCTGCAGCGCGGCGAGCTGCACCCTCCGGAACAGCTCGTTGCGCACCAGCACTCCGAACGCGCGGCGGTTGGTGAGCACCGACGGCGGGGCGGGCGGAACCACCGGCGCCGACGGATCGTCGACAGGGTTGATCAGCGCCTCCCACTCGTCGACGAGGCTCGAGTCGACCTGCCGCACGACCTCGCCGAGCCACGCGACCAGGTCGTGCAGATCATCGGTCTGCGCCTCCGCGGGCACGGTCTGGCGCACCGCACGGTACGCGTCCGACAGGTACCGCAGCACCAGTCCCTCGCTGCGGGCGAGCTGGTACAGCGAGATGAGCTCCGAGAACGACAGCGCCCGCTCGAACATGTCGCGCACGACCGACTTGGGTGACAGCTCGAAGTCGCGCACCCACGGCTGGCTCGACGCGAACACCTCGTACGACTGCGCGAGCAACTCCTCGAGCGGCTTCGGATAGGTGACCTCTTCGAGGAGGGCCATGCGCTCGTCGTACTCGATGCCGTCGGCCTTCATCGCGGCGACGGCCTCGCCGCGCGCCTTGAACTCCTGCTGCGACAGGATCGGCCGCGGGTCGTCGAGCGTCGCCTCGATGACGCTCACGACGTCGAGCGCGTAATGCCCCGTCCCCGTGCCGCCACCGGTCACTGAGCCTGTCGACGTGTCGTCGGGGTCGAGCAGCTCGATCGCGGCGAGGGCGAACGGCGACAGCGGCTGGTTCAACGCGAAGTTGGGCTGCAGATCGACGGTGAGACGGATGCTGGGCTCCGAGGCATCCGGACCCGCCGAGCGGTCGATCTCGACCACGTCGGCGGTCAGCAGCGTCCGGAAGATCGCGATCGCGCGCCGCGCGAGCTCGTACCGCCGGGCGCGCGGCTCGTGGTTGTCGAACACGAGGCTGCGCACATTCGCGAACACGTCGCCGCCGCGGGCGATGACGTTGATGAGCATCGCGGCGGTGAGCTGCAGCTGGGGCACGAGGGGTTCGGGCTCGGCCTCGACGAGGCGCTCGAACGATCCGAGGCCCCAGTTGACGACGCCCGTCGGCGCCTTCTTGCGCACGATCTTCTTGCGCTTGGCGGGGTCGTCGCCGGCCTTGCGGAGTGCGGCCTCGTTCTCGATCTCCCACTCGGGCGCCATCACGACGACGGTGCCCGAGGTGTCGTAGCCGGCGCGTCCCGCGCGCCCGGCGACCTGGTGGAACTCGCGCGCGGAGAGCTGGCGCATCTTCGTGCCGTCGAACTTCGACAGCGCCGTGATGAGCACGGTGCGGATCGGCACGTTGATGCCGACGCCCAGGGTGTCGGTGCCGCAGATCACGCGCAGCAGGCCGCGCTGGGCGAGCGTCTCGACGAGCCGGCGGTAGCGCGGCAGCATGCCCGCGTGGTGCACGCCGATGCCCGCACGCACGTAGCGCGAGAGCGTGCGGCCGAACGCGGTGGTGAAGCGGAACCCGCCGATCGCCTCCGCGATCGCGTCCCGCTGCTCACGCGAGACGACCTTGATCGACGACAGCGCCTGCGCCCGCTCCATCGCGGCGGCCTGCGAGAAGTGCACGATGTACACCGGCGCCTCGCCGGTCTGCAGCAGTTCCTCGACGGTCTCGTGCGCGGGCGTGCGCGCGTAGGAGAAGTGCAGCGGCACCGGACGCTCGACGCCGGTGATGCGCGAGACTGTGCGACCGGTGCGGCGCTCGAGGTCCTCGGCGATCGTCGTGACGTCACCGAGTGTCGCCGACATGAGCACGAACTGCGCGCGCGGCAGGAGCAGCAGCGGCACCTGCCAGGCCCACCCGCGATCGGGGTCGCCGTAGTAGTGGAACTCGTCCATCACGACCTGGTCGACCGCGGCATCCGCGCCCTGCCGCAGCGAGAGGTTCGCGAGGATCTCCGCGGTGCAGCACACGATCGGGGCATCCGGATTCACCGACGAGTCGCCGGTCACCATGCCGACGTTCGCGGCACCGAAGATCTCGACGAGCGCGAAGAACTTCTCGCTCACGAGCGCCTTGATCGGCGCGGTGTAGTAGGTGCGACCGCCACGGGCGACGCACGCCGCGTGGGCCGCGACCGCCACCAGCGACTTGCCCGTGCCCGTCGGCGTCGACAGGATCACATGCGAGCCCGACACGATCTCGATGACCGCCTCGTCCTGCGCCGGGTACAGCGCGAAGCCCTGATCCCCCGCCCACTCCACGAACGCGTCGTACAGCGCGTCGGCGTCGGGCGCCCCCGCGGGCGCACCCGAGGCCTCGGCCGCGGCACTGATGGTCTCGAGAAGCGTCACCGTCTGAGTCTGCCAGGCCGCTGGGCCCACGCGCCCCGAGGAGAGGACGTGGGGACATCCGTCCCGGCGGTCGCCGCCGTCCCCCTGCGCTTCGCACGCACGTCGGGATGACGGATGCCGCGGGTCGCGGCATCCGTCATCCCTCGAGTCAGCGCCCGAGAACCCCGAGGATCACGTCGGTGTAGGCGGTGTACCCCGCGTACGTCGGGTGCAGGTAGCCCGCCGGGTCGCCCACCGGGTCGAGCCCGAACCACGGGTCGCTGGGCACGCCCGGCACGAGCTGCACGCCGTGCCCGGCGAACGCGTCGACCACGTCGGCGTAGTGCACGTTCGCGCCGCCCGCTGCGGCGGCGCCGACGGCGCCCTGGATCGCGGCGTTGAGCGCGTCGGTCGCACCGTTCACCGCGGCGACGAGGGCGGCGAGCTGGGCGAACTGCGGGGCGCCGGGCGGCGCCGCGAGCAGGTGCGGGTAGCCGGTGACGACGATGGTCGCATTCGGCGAGCGCTGGGCGACGGATCCGATCAGCGAGCTGAGCGGCATCACGATCCCCGGCGCGGAACCGACCGCCATCTGGATCGCAGCGAGGCACGGCGCAGGGTCTCCGCCCGCCGCGGCTGCCGCGCAGGCGCCGTAGACCTGGTCGAGGTCGAGATCGTTCGCGCCGACGGTGAGCGTGACGACAGTCGTGCCGCGGTTGACCTGCGACAGCTGCGCCATGGTGTCGGCGATCGTGGCGCCCGAGCATCCGGCGTTTCGCAGCAGGTTGAACTTCGGCGCCTGGTCGAGCTGGGCCGCGTACCCTCCGCCCGTCCGGGCGCAGGCGTCCAGTGGGACGCCGCCACCCTGGCCCGCGGCGATGGAGTCGCCGAGGGCGACGTGTTTGGCGACCAGCAGCGGCGAGGCCGTGGCAGGCCCCGCCGCCCCCGCGACGAGCACGACGGCCCCCAGTGCGACGGCCGCGAGCGCGGCCAGAATGCGTCGTTTCATGATTCCCCTTCGAATCCTCACCGGATCGATTCCCCCGAATCGGCCCGCGCAGAGTGCGGACGAGGCCGACGATAGACCCCTGGCAACCGTCCCGCCAGGGGTCCGCCTGTGCGCGCGGTGGCGGAATCGCGCGGCGGACCCGTACGTTGAGAAGGACGACGGAGGGACTGAAGTGACCGAGACGCAAACGCAGACCATCGTGACCCGCAACGACGAGGATCGCCGCTATGAGGTGCACGTCGACGATGTGCTGGCCGGCTTCACCGTTTTCCGCATCGACCCGAAGGGCCGGCTGCACTTCCCTCACACCGAGGTCGACCCCGCCTTCCGCGGCCGCGGTCTCGCGCAGATCGTCGTCTCGGAGGCGATGGCGGATGTCGCGCGCCGGGACGAGACCGTCGTGCCGCACTGCCCGGTGGTGGTGAAGTACCTCCGTACGCACGACGTACCCGGGCTCACGATCGAGTGGCCCGACCAGCCGCACCCGGAGTGATCGGGGCCGGCGACATGACCCGACTGGACGCCGACGACGCGGTCGCCACCGAATCCGCGGTCGAGTGTGCGGGTCCGCGCACTCTGCTGCTCGAGGCGCGCGAGGTGCCGCTCGGCGGCGTGCGCGCGATGTCGGTGCACCGCGCGCTCCCGCAGCGTGAGCTCCCGCTCGTGGGCGCCTGGTGCTTCCTCGACCGATTCGGCCCGCAGGAGACGCGCATGCGCGTCGAACCCCACCCGCACATCGGCCTGCAGACAGTGACCTGGCCCTACCTCGGCGATGTACGCCACCGCGACTCCGTCGGCAGCGACGTCGTCGTGCGTCGCGGAGCCCTCAACCTCATGACGAGCGGGGCGGGCATCGCCCACTCCGAGTACTCGGTCGGCGAGGATGCCGCACCCCTCGACGCCCTTCAGCTCTGGGTGGCGCTCCCCGAGTCGCGTCGCCACGGCGGACCCTCGTTCGAGCAGCATGCGGTGCTGCCCGAGGTGGAGCTCGCGCCCGTCACCGGCGACGCGGGTTCGGCCACCGTCGTGCTCGGCGAGCTCGCGGGCGTCGCGTCGCCGGCCACCGTCTACACGCCGATCGTCGGCGCTGAGCTGCGGATCCCCGCGGGCTCGACGGTGACGGTGCCGCTCGACCCCGCGTGGGAGCACGCGCTCGTCGCCGTCTACGGACAGGCCACCGTCGCGGCGGATACCGGCGACGACGTCGTGGTCGACGCGGCGCACCTCCTCTACCTCGGCACGCACCGCGACGACGTCGTGATCTCTAGCCCGGCCGGGGCGACGCTGTTCCTCCTCGGCGGCGAACCGTTCGAGGACGACGTCGTGATGTGGTGGAACTTCGTCGGCCGCACCCACGAAGAGATCGTCGAGGCCCGCGAGGCCTGGGAGGCGGGCTCCGACCGCTTCGGCCGCGTCGTCGACCACGGCGACGAGCGCATCCCCGCTCCGCCCATGCCCGCCGTGCGCCTGACCCGGCGGCGCCGGCGCCTGTAACCCCGGGCGGGGACGAGCTTCAGAGGGAATGGATGCTGCGGCCCGCAGCTGGGCCCGCGCGCCCGGAGGCTCGGGGCGACGCGCCAGCGGCGCCTGGAGGGGACGTGGGGACCACGATCCACAGACGCGAAGGGCGCCCGGGCCGAAGCCCGGGCGCCCCCGCTGTATCGGTAGGGGTTACGGCACGTCGACCGAGACCACCGTGCGCACCTGCGAGTCGCCGTAGCGGACGACGCCCAGGTAGCTGCCCTTGTCGAGACCCGACCACGACAGGTTGTACGTCGCGGGCGTGCCCTGCTGGGCGGCCAGCGTGCTCGGGTTCGCGGTGAGCGAGCCGACGCCGCCGGGGCCGACGAGCGCGCTCGTCGCCGTCCAGGTGAACGGCGCGGTGAACGCGTAGACGTTGGCCGAGATCACGTAGTACCCGGCGGTCGGATGCGTGATCTGCACCGCCTCGTCCGCGGACGCCGTGGCCGACTGCCAGCGCTCGTAGTAGCGCAGGTCGGTCGGGCTCACCACGCGGTAGACCGTGAGGTCGAGGTCGGTGCCCGAGGTGTCGACCGACGAGTTCAGCGCGAACTTCGCCACATCGATGCCCGCCGGTACCTGGATGAGCACGTTCGTGGTGCCGCCGTTCGCCTCGCCGGTCTTCTCGGTGCCGTCGATGAGCACGTCGGCCTTGGCGAGGCCGAGCACCGTCAGCGGCAGCTGCCCGGTGAAGCCCGGGGTCACGGTGATGTCGAGGTCACCCTCGGCGCCGGTGCCCGCCGCCGTCGGCGGCGCGTCGGCGCTGACCGGGTAGACCGCGATGGGAGAGCGCACCGTGTTGCCGGCGCCCGTCCACGTGAGGAAGCCGGTCGCCCACTTCTCGAGCGACGCACCGGCCGTCGTGAAGGTCACCGTGAAGGACTTCGACTCGCCGACCTCGAGGTCGAGCGTCGCGGGTTCGACCACGGCGTTCACGCCCGGGACGTTCACCGACGCCGTATAGGTGCCGGCCGTGGTGGCCGTCACCGTGCGCGTGATCGTCTGCGTGCCCGCGAGCGCGCCGATGCCGATCGAGGCGATGTTCAGGTCGCTCGGGTCGATCGGGTCGACGCCGTCGAAGTAGTCCTGCCCGAGGGCGCCCTCGAGGTACGCGGCCCAGTCGACGATGCCGTTCTCGTACACGAGACCCGGGTTGAAGTACCGCTTCGGGTCGACGTGACCCGCACCCTGCGCGAACGTGTCGGCCGTCTGCTGACCGTTCGCGTCGACGAGGTTGTACGCCGTCGTCATGAGCGCGGACTTGATCTTCGCGGGCGACGCCAGCGGCTCCTCGCCGAGGTACAGCGCACCGAGGCCGGCCACCTGCGGCGACGACATCGACGTGCCCGACTTGAAGCCGAACGTGGGCTTCTCCTTGGGACCGTTGTGGGTGGCCGCGAGGATCGCGACGCCCGGAGCCGACACGTCCGGCTTGATGACGTCACGGCCGTCCGCGAGGATCGGGCCGCGGCTCGAGAAGCCCGCGATCTGCGGGGTCGGGGTCACCTTGCCGGTCACGTTGTCGCCCACGAGCGTCGCCGTCGCGCCGGCACCCGCGGTGCGGACGTCCTCGAGCAGCGCGGCACGGTACTGCGCGTCGATGTGGACGGTCGGCACCGAGTGGAAGTCGTTGTCGAGCGATCCGGCGGTCACGTTGACGAGGATCATCGCCGTGCCACCCGCTGCCTTGACCTCCTGCGACTTCTCGACGCGGGCGTTGGTGCCGCGGTCGCAGATCACCGTCTTGCCCGCAGCCTTGGCCGGGTCGAGCGTCCCGAGGAAGCACAGCGCCGCCTCGTTCGGCGCCGCGCCCGCCTTGGCGATGTCACCCGCGTAGACGACCGGTCCGGTCAGCTCCTTGCCGAACGGCACCGTCACCGATGCGCCCGCGGCCTGGAAGCCGTTGGGCAGCTTGACCGTGCCCTCGTAGGTCGGGATGGTCGATGCCGCGACCGTCGTGTACCAGGGCGAACCGTGGTCGGCGGTCGAGGCGCCCGGGCCGTCGTTGCCGGCGCTCACCGCGACGAAGACGCCCGCCGCGGCCGCGCCGAGGAACGCGTAGTCGTCGGCGCTCAGCACGGTGGATGCCGCGCCGCCGCCGATCGAGTAGTTGATCACGTCGACGCCGTCGGCGACGGCCTTGTCGATGGCCGCGATCAGGTCGCTGCCTGCGCAGATGTCGTCGGTGGTGACCAGGTCGTCCGGTCCGACGTAGCAGGCCTTGTACGCCGCGACCTTGGCCGCCGGCGCGACACCCGAGATCTTGCCGAAGCCGATGCCCTCGACCGACGCGTCGACGCCGAAGTTGCCGGCCGCGGTGCTCGCGGTGTGCGAGCCGTGGCCGTCGCCGTCACGGGGCGACAGGAAGTCGTAGCTGAAGTCGAAGCCCGACGCCGCCGCACCCGCGGAGAAGTACTGCGCTCCGATGAGCTTGGTGTTGTAGTGGCGCTTGTCCCAGCTCTGGGCGATCGTGATCGGTCCGCGGAACTGGCCGCCGTCCGCCTTGTCGAAGACGATCGTGTCGCCGTTCTCCGTGTACGGGACGCCCGTCGCGCCCTTCTTCTTGAGCTGGTCGCCCGCGAACGAGGGGTTCTCGGGCGCGATGCCCGTGTCGATCACACCGACGACGACGCCCTTGCCGGCCTCGCCCACGCCGCCGACGGCATCCCAGATGCCGCCCGTGCCGGTCGTGTTCGAACCGAGGCCGAGGAACTCCGTCGAGGGGACGGCGGCCGTGGGGTGGTGGATCTCGTCGGGGAAGACGCCCAGCACGCCCTTGTCTGCGCTCAGCTCGGCGACCTGCTTCGCCGTCAGCGCGGCGCTGAAGCCGTTGACGGTGACGCCGTACGACTGCTGAGGCGTGACGCCGGCCTCGGCCGCGACATCCGCCTGCTGCTTCTTCAGGTGCGCGAGGTACTTCTTCGAGTTCGTCGAATTGGCGTCCAGCTGCTTGCCCTTGTCGGGCTTGGTGCGCTGGATGCCGGTAGTGCCGCCCTCGTAGGTGGCGAGGGGCGCGTCCTTGAGGAGGACGATGTACTGGCCATCCTCGGCGTTGATGGGGGTCGGGGTGTTCACCTCCTCCGGGACGCTGCCGAAACTGGCGGTGGCGGTGCCCGTGAACAGTGCGGCGAGTGTGACGACCGCGGCTGCTCTGACGGAGGATCGACCCATACGTGGCCTCCATTGATATGTGGGGAGTCGCTGCGCCACATCGTCGGGGCGCAGCGGATTCAAACGTAACTGCCAGGTGAATCTCAGTTAATGAGAGCTCAGTGAGAATCGCGAGGCCGCATCCCAGTACGCTGGGCAGGTGGCTGCCCGCACCCGGATTTCGACGAGCGTTCTGCTCACCTGCGCCGCCATCGGCGTCGCGACCGGCGTTCTGCAGGCGGGCGCGGGAGCGATCAGCGGCTTCGTCTCGGCCGGTGCGCCGATCCTCTACGGACTCGTCCTCGGCGTGCACGTGCTGCCCGGTGTCGTGGCACAGGAACTGCTGCGCCGGCCGTGGGTCGCGCTGATCACGCACATGGTCGCGGCCCTCGTCGCGAGCGCGGTCGTGCCGCTCTGGATCGGCCGCTACATCGGCACCGCCCTCCTCATCGGGGGACTGCAGGAGATCATCGCCGCGACCTCGCGCTACAAGCGCTGGGAGCCGTGGCGCTTCTTCCTCTCGGCGGTCATCGTCGGCGCCGTCATCGCGGCCGCGATCTGGTTCGCGGCCGACGTGACCCGCTTCCCCCTGTGGGGTCAGATCGTCTACGTGGCGCTGTTCATCGTCGGCCCGGTGGCATGGACCGCCGTGGGTCTCGCGATCGGCTCCGCGCTGCGGCGCGCGGGGGTCGCCCGGCGCAGTCAGCTCTGAGGCATCCGTCGCCTGGAGCCGTTTCGCCGCCGCGCGGTCGGCCGGTAGGTTAGGGAAGGCTAAGTTTCCCTCGACGATCGGATGCCCGTGTCTCCTGCCGTGCCGCTGCTGCGCGTGCGCGAGCTCGGCATCACCCACGACGGCGAGATCACCCCGGCGCCGGCATCCGTCTCCTTCGACGTCGCCCCCGGCGAGGTCGTGCTGCTGCTCGGCCCCAGTGGGTCCGGCAAGTCGACTCTGACGCTTGCCCTCAACGGGCTGCTGCCGCAGGCCGTGCCGGCGACCGTCACCGGATCGGTCGAGGTCGACGGACTCGACACGCAGGCGACGCCCGTCGCCGAGCTCAGCACCCGCGTCGGCATGGTCTTCCAGGACCCGGACGCACAGCTCGTGACCGGAACGCTCCTCGACGAAGTGGCCTTCGGGCCGGAGAATCTCCGGATGCCGGTGGCCGAGGTGCTCGCCCGCGCCGAGGAGGCTCTCCGCCGGGTGGGCCTCTGGGAGCGCCGACGCGAGAACCCCGACCGCCTGTCGGGCGGCGGACGCCAGCGGCTCGCGATCGCGTGCGCCCTCGCCATGGGATCGCCGCTCCTCGTGCTCGACGAGCCGACCGCCAATCTCGACCCCGCCGGGATCGAGGAGGTCTACGCCGCCCTCGCCGAGCTCGTCGCAGCCGGCGACCGGGCGATCCTCCTCGTCGAGCACAACCTCGACGCCGCCGTCGGCTTCGTCGACCGGGTCGTGGTGCTCGACCACGACGGCTTGATCGTCGACGACGGCTCGGTGGATGACGTGCTGCGCGGCCGCGCCGAGGACCTCCACGCGATGGGCGTGTGGCTGCCGGTCTCGACGATCGCCGCCCTGCGGCTCCGCCGCGCGGGCTTCCGCCTCGACCCGCTGCCGCTGACCCCCGACGAGCTCCGGGCGGCTCTCGACGCCGAACCCGGTGGAGACCGCGAGTCCGAAGTGCTTCGTCTGCGGGCGCCGGAGCGCCCTCCGCTCGACGACCGGGGCGCGGAGTCCCTCATCACCGTCCGAGGCCTCACGCTCCGCCGCGGCCGCACCGAGGTGCTCCACGATGTCGACCTCGACATCCCCCGCGGGGCGTTCGTCGCGGTCGTCGGGGCGAACGGCGCCGGAAAGACGAGCCTCATCCAGGCCCTCGCGGGGGTCGTCTCGCCCCCCAAGGGCACGGTGCACGTCGACGGGCTCGACGTCGGCCGCGCCGACGCCCGCACCCTGAGCTCGCGCATCGGGTTCGTGTTCCAGAACCCCGAGCATCAGTTCATCGCGCACACCGTGTTCGACGAGATCGCGCACGGACTGAGGCGCCAGCACCTCTCGGACGACGAGGTCCGCGCCCGCACCGCGGCGCTCCTCGAGCGGTTCGGCCTCACGGCCAAGGCGGAGAGCCACCCGTTCCTGCTCTCGGGTGGGCAGAAGCGCCGCCTCTCGGTCGGCACGGCCCTGGTGGCCGGCGCGCCGGTGCTCGTGCTCGACGAGCCGACGTTCGGGCAGGACCGCGCCCGTGCCGACGAGCTCCTCTCCCTTCTCTCCGAGCTCAACGCCGAGGGCACCACGATCATCGTGGTCACCCACGACATGCAGCTCGTGACCGACTACGCGGACCGCGCCGTCATCCTGGCCGACGGCCGCGTGCTCGCCGAAGGACCCACCGCCGACCTCTTCGCCGACGACGCGCTCATCGCCCGCGCGGGTCTGCGCCCGCCGCCGCTCCGCCGCGCGCTCCAGGGCGTGCAGCGGCATCCCGAGCTCTCCCGGATCGCCCGCCTCGCCGACCTCCCCGGCTCCGCCGCCGCGCGGTCCGAACTCCTCAGATTCGGCGGGCACCCGCGCGAAGACGTCGATCCGGCCCCTGCTGTCGCAGAAACTGAGGAGTTCAGACACGGCGCGACTCCGGCCCCGCACGCCACGGGAGGTGCCGCGTGACCGACACCGGCCCGCTCACCGCGGCGACGGCTGCGCACTCGACGTTCGATCCGTACGCGCGGCGGGTCGAGGCATCCGCTGTCCGCTTCCTGTACGGGATGAACCCGCTCGCGAAGCTCGCCGCGCCGCTGCCCGCGATGGCGCTGCTGGTGTTCGTGCGGGATCTCGCGACCCCTGCCGCGTTCCTCGCGCTCGCGTACGTCGTGCTGCTGGTGGGGGTGTCGTTCACGCAGCGCCTCGCGGCGATCCTGTTCCTCGCGCTGCCGCTCAGCGCGCTCGTCATCGGCTTCGGGTTCTCGCTGTGGACCGATGCCTCGAAGGTCGACCAGTCGGTCGTGGTGTGGCAGCTCGGCGGCTGGACCATGTACGGCGGCGCGCTCGAAGTGGGCTTCGCCACGGGTCTGCGCCTCGCCGCGATCCTCGCCCTCACGCTCATCGCGGGGCTCTCGACCAGCGGACCCGACCTGGTGCGCGCGTCGGTGCAGCAGCTGCGCGTGCCCTACCGCATCGGGTACACGGCGCTGGCGGCGTTCCGTTTCGTGCCGCGCTTCGGGCACGAGCTCGACGTCATCCGCCAGGCGCATCGCGTGCGCGGCGCCCACGGCGGACGCGGGCCCTTCGCCGCGATCGCCCGCTGGTTCGGGTACGTCGTGCCGCTCATGGCCGGCGCCATCCGTCACGCCGAGCGGGTCGCCCTCGCGATGGACGCCCGGGCGTTCGGCGCGCACCCCGACCGCACCGAGCGGTACCTCGTGCCGTGGCGCGTGCGCGACACCGTGTTCGTGCTCGCCTTCTGGCTCGCGTCCGCCGCACTGTTCGCCGTCTTCTTCCCCTGGGGCCTCTGACCCCCTCGCCCTCCCGACAAGGAGCATCGACATGGCTCATCCTCGACTGGTCAAGCCCGAGACGCAGGGGCTCGTGCACCTCACGGTGCTGCGCACCGAGCGCCTCTCCCCGCACTGGCTGCGCGTGACGCTCGGTGGTGGCGAGATCGATCGGTTCCGCGCGATGGGCTACGACCAGTGGTTCCGGCTGTTCCTGCCGCTCGGCGGTGACGAGGGCCTCGAGCGCCTGCCCGCGAAGGCGAACAAGATGTTCGGCTACCTCAAGTACCGCCGCATCCCCGACGGCGTGCGGCCGGTCATGCGCAACTACACCGTGCGCGCGTTCCGCCCCGCGACGGCGACCGCGGGCGCCGAGATCGACGTCGACTTCGTGCTGCACGGCTCCGCGGCCGACGGCACCGCGGGGCCCGCGTCGCGCTGGGCGGAGTCCTGCCAGGCGGGCGAGAGCGTCGTCGTGATCGACGAGGGCCTCACCTTCAACCCCGACCGCGGGACCGACCGCGTCGTCCTGGTCTCCGATGAGACCGGTCTGCCGGCGATCGCGGGCATCTGCGCCGCGCTGCCGTCGCACGCGACCGGCCTCGCGATCGTGGAGGTGCCCTCCGCCGAGGATGCGCTCGACTTCCCGCATCCGGCCGGAGTCACGGTGCGCTGGATCGTCCGCGACCACGACGTGAAGCCCGGAACCCTGGCGCTGCAGGCCCTCCGCGACGCATCGATTCCGGATGCTGCGATCCACGCGTACATCGTCGGCGAGCAGGCTCTCGCGACCGAGGGTCGCCGGCACCTCGTCGGCGAGCGCGGCGTCTCGAAGGACCTCGTGAGCTTCTGCGGCTACTGGCGCGTGGGCGCCGCGTCGCCCGCCCCGAAGTCTCAGCGCGCGACGGCCGAGGCCCACTCGTGAGCGGGCCCGCCACCCCGACGCCCGCCGCGTCCACCCCGCCGCGCAGCACCCGCGGTCGCGTCACCACCGCGTACCTGCTGACGTGCGCCGCCATCGGCGTCGCCGGCGGCGTGATGCTGTGGGGCGCCGGCTGGATCTCGACCGTGCTGTTCGCGACGGTGCCGTTCGTCTCGGTCGCGATCGCCGGGCTCTGGCTGCTCCCCGCGACGGTCGCGCTGCGCCTGCTCGAGCGCCCGCTCGCCGGCATCCTCGTCGGCGTGATCTCCGGGCTCGTCGTGTTCCCGTTCCTCGGGGCGGCGATCTGGTGGGCGTTCTTCGCCGAGCTCGCGTTCCTGGTGACCCTCTACCGCTCGTGGCGCACCTGGCAGTACTACGCCGGCGCCGTCTTCGTCGGCGCGATCTACCCCGTGCTCGCGGCCGCGTCGTTCAACCTGTGGGCGATGGAGCCGTGGGCGCTCATCACCTTCTTCGCCCTCACGATCGCCAGCTGCGTCGCGGGCGTCGCGCTCGGCATCCTCGTGGCCGACCGCCTCCGCAAGGCCGGCGTCGCCAAGCTCGCCCGCCGTCGGGGGCTGGCCTCGCGCGGCCTCGGCCGCGGTGCCGGTCCGGCCGGCCAGCACTGACCCGACGGGCTCACTGCCCCTGCACCTCGTTTCTGGCGACTCGCCAAGATGCACGGCCCTGACGGTGCTTTCCGGCGACTCGCCAAGATGCACGGCCCTGACCGCGCTCTCTGGCGACTCGCCAAATTCGAGCGTTCCAACGGCGTGCCACGGTTCTGGCCACTCGCCAAAACAGCACGGGCCTCACGGTGCTTTCTGGCGACTCGCCAAATCCGGCCAGCACTGACCCGACGGGCTCCCCCCGCACATCGTTTCTGGCGACTCGCCAAAGATGCACGGCCCTGACCGCGCTTTCTGGCGACTCGCCAAATCCGGGCGGCGCGTCGACGCCGGGGGCGACGACGAACGGATGCCGCGACCCCGTGCCTCCGCAGAGGCGCCGGGTCGCGGCATCCGTTATCGAGTGAGCGTCAGCGCTTGCCGACGATCTGGCGCGAGACCAGGTCGCGCATGATCTCGTTCGTGCCGCCGTAGATGCGGTGCACGCGGGCGTCGAGGTAGGCGCGGGCGATCGGGTACTCGGTGATGTAGCCGTAGCCGCCGTGCAGCTGCACACCGACGTCGAGGAGCTCGGCCTCGCGGTCGGTCGTCCAGAACTTGACCTTGGCTGCCTCTTCGGCGGTGAGCTTCTGGTCCTTGTAGAGCAGCATCGCGCGGTCCACGTAAGCCCACATCACGTCGACGGTCGTCGCCATGTCAGCGAGCTTGAAGCGTGTGTTCTGGAAGTCGGCGATCCGCTCGCCGAACGCCTCGCGGCTGATGACGTAGTCGCGGGTCCACGCGAACGCGGCCTCGCCGGCGGCGGCAGCGGCGACACCGATCGACAGACGCTCGAGCGGCAGGTTCATCATGAGCTGGATGAACCCGAGGCCCTCCTTGCCGCCGATGAGGTTCTCCTCCGGCACGAAGACGTCGGTGAACGAGAGCTCGGCGGTGTCCCAGCCGTGGAAGCCCATCTTCTCGAGCTTCTTGCCGTGGTCGAAGCCCTGCATGCCGTCCTCGAGGATCAGCAGGCTGAAGGCGTCGGGGCGATTGCCCTCGCCGGTCTTCACGAACGTCACGACCATGTCGGCGGTCTTGCCCGACGAGATGAACGTCTTCGCGCCGTTGACGATGTACCCGCCTTCGACGCGCTTGGCGGTGGTCTTGATGCCGCGCAGGTCGCTGCCGGCGCCGGGCTCGGTCATCGCGAGAGCGCCGAGGATCTCGCCGGTCGCCATGCCGGGGAGCCACTTCTCCTTCTGCTCCTGCGTGCCCATGTGCACGATGTACGGCACGGCGAGGTCGTCCTGGATGCCGAGCGCGCCGGCGAGCGAGCCCAGGCCTGCGCCGATCGTCTCTTCGAGCACGATCGAGCGGAAGCGGTAGTCCTGCAGCATGCCCGCGCCGCCGAACTCTTCGGGCACCGACAGGCCGATGATGCCGGCCTCGCCCGCGGCGAGCATGGTCGCGCGGTCGATCTCGCCGTCCGCGTCCCACTGCTTGCGCTTCTCGTCCGACGCGTAGCGCTTGACGAACTCCTTGACGACGTCGCGGAACGCCTCGTGGTCCTCGTCGTAGATCTCGCGCTCCATGGTGCGCCTTCCTCTCGTCTTCGAGTCTGTGTGGAGACGCACCCCCGGTGGAATTGCATCTCACCTTCAATGGTACTCAGTTTCAGTCGCGACGGATGCCTCGGCCCGCGGCATCCGTGATCCGCAGAGTAGTGGCGACGCCCGACGTCAGCCGAGGTAGTCGGGAGCCGGGTCGAGGGCGAAGAACTCCTCGAGCGAGGTCCAGCCGCCGTCGTGATAGGCCTTCGCGAGCTCAGGGCCGACGTAGCGGAGGTGCCACGGCTCGGGGAGGTAGCCGGTCACCGGCGTGGCTCCCTCGGCATAGCGGACGATCCACCCGTGCTCCCACGAGTGCTCGGCGACGAACTGACCCTGCGGCGTCGCGGCGATCTGATCGAGCGTCCCGCACGAGCCGGCGCACGCGACGACGTCGGCGCTGAGTCCCAGCTGGTGCTCGCTGTATCCGGGCCGCGCGCTCACCTGGTCGGCGCGCTCGCCCTTCTCGGCGAAGTGCCGTCCGTACGTCTGCTGCTGGGTCTGGTACGACCGGAACCCGCTCTCGAGCGCGATCTCGCCGACTCCGGCGTTGCGGGCGGCGGTGACGAGGGAGGCGAGAGCGGATGCTGCGTCAGACCGCAGCGCGCCGCCCTCGATGTTGCGCACCCCGTCGGGGAGCACGAGCGCGCTGGGGCGGTAGTCGATCGGGCTGGCCGGGCGGATCTTGTCCATGACGGTCCAGACGCGGGCGGAGTCGCCGAGGTCCACGCACGGCGCCCGGCCTTCGACGACCGCTGCGCGGAACGCCTCGCCGCCGCCGGCTGCGACGATCGCGGCCTCGTCGTCGCCGCGCTGTACCGCGGCGGCCACGTCGGGCAGCGAGCAGATGTCGGCCGCGGGCGGGGATTCCTCGACCTGGGGAACCGGAAGCTGCTCGATCTCGGGCAGCTCCATCGTCATCGTCAGCGCCGCGTCGGCGCCGGCGGCCTGCGGCTCGGACGGGAGCATCATCGCGGTCATCGCCGCCGACCCGAGCAGCAATGCGGCACCGGTGGCGAGCCCCGCCACCAGGATCA
This sequence comes from Microbacterium sp. C23T, assembly GCF_053345975.1. NCBI lineage: Bacteria > Bacillati > Actinomycetota > Actinomycetes > Micrococcales > Microbacteriaceae > Microbacterium > Microbacterium sp. C23T. The sequence continues at coordinate 16,618 of NZ_JBKFBD010000001.1, forward strand.
GCCGCTTCGTCAGCCGACGCGGCCGCGCATGCCGGACGGGCTGCGCACTCTCGTCGACCTCGAGCAATCCGTCGGCGCGCGCGGCACGACGCTCGCTGACGACGGGCCGGGGCGAGCGCACGGCGCGTCGGCGTCCGCGCACCCGCGCCTCGGGAACGCGGTGAGGCGTCGAGTCGGTCCGGTGCGCCGCGGCGCCCGTCGGGCGGAGGTCGAGCGGCAGCGTGGACGGTGCGCCCGCCGAGATCGAACCCGGCACGAACTCGTCGCTCGGCAACTCGAACGCCAGGAAGTCGTCGGCGGGATCGGCGACCGGCGCGCGCACGTCGGCGGGGGCGGATTCCGCTGCGCGGGCACGCCTCGCAGCCTCTTCGCGCATCGCTCGGGCTGCGCGACGAGTCTCGGGGGCGGCTCGGGGGGTAGCGAGCCCGCCAGGCTCCGTCACGTCTGCCATTCTTACCCGCGACGGCCGGTTTTGGCCAGGCAAGCGGGATCCGTCTCGTCGATGTTCTAGACACGGCAGTGCTGGTCTTGACTTAAGTTCGAAGCTTTGTTCTCATGGATGCATGCGGTGGCAAGGTCAGGAATTGGGCGTGGCGGATGCTGCGGCCCTGCCCGGCCTCGAACAGCTGAACGGCCTGGTGCGCTCGGTGACGACCCCGGAGTTCGCGGGCGTGACGTTCCACGAGGTGCTCTGCAAGTCCGCCCTCAACCACGTGCCGGGCGCCTCCGCGATGCCGTTCGACTGGACCGTGAACCCGTACAGGGGCTGCAGCCATGCCTGCGTATACTGCTTCGCCCGCGGCACCCACGAGTACCTCGAGCTCGATGCGGGGCGGGACTTCGACACGCAGGTCGTGGTGAAGGTGAACGTCGCCGAGGTGCTCGAGAAGGAGCTCCGGCGGGGCACCTGGCAACACGATCCGGTCATGCTCGGCACGAACACCGATCCGTATCAGCGCGCGGAGGGGCGCTACAAGCTGATGCCCGGGATCGTGTCGGCCCTGGCCGAGTCGGGTACGCCGTTCTCCATCCTCACGAAGGGCACGCTCCTGCGGCGAGATCTGCCTCTGCTGACGGATGCCGCGAACCAGGTGCATGTGACGATCGCGATGTCGATCGCGGTGTTCGACGACGAGCTGCAGCACCTCATCGAACCCGGCACGCCCAATGCGACCGCGCGCCTCGAGACGGTGCGCGCGGCGACCGAGGCGGGTTTCCGCGTCACGGTGTTCCTGATGCCGATCATCCCGCACCTCACCGACTCGATCGCGGCGATCGACCACGCGCTCGCCCGCATCAAAGCAGCGGGAGCGGTGCGGGTCGTCTACGGTGCACTGCACCTGCGGCCCGGCGCGAAGCAGTGGTTCCTCGAGTGGCTCGCCGAGCGGCACCCCGAGCTCGTCTCGTCGTATCGGGGGCTCTATCCTGGCGCGACGGCGTACGCGCCGAAGGCCTATCGATCCTGGCTCGCCAAGCGGGTGCGCCCGTTGCTGCGCGTCCACGGCCTCGACGGCCAGGCCGAGGAAGAGAATCCGCGTGGCGCGCCCGTGGCGGGCCTCGCCGACCGAGCCGATGCCCGCAGCGCGCCGCCGATCACCGCCCCCGCGCGGGCGCCGCCGCCGCGACGTCGTTGCGGGCGGCGTCCTCCCGCGCCCAGCCTGGGGCCGAGGCATCCGCTCGGCTCTTCTGAGTCCCGCCCGCTGACGGCGGGGAGACGGAGAGTGCCGATCGCCGCGCGCACAGAATCGGAGGTCCCGTCCGACACGCCGAGGACGAATGCCGCCACCCGGCGTGTCACCGAGGACCTCCGATTCTGTGCGCTCGAGGGCGCTACGCCGCAACCGAGACCGCGCTCGGCTCCCCGGCCGGCGCGACCTCGACGACATCTCTCGAGCGCACGGCGAGCGGAGTGCGGACGTGGCCCAGCACGGCGTCGAGCACGACGTCGTCGGTGAGGATGCGGTTGTGCCCGAGGCCCTTCGTCGCGAGCAGCTTCGCCCCGGGGTTGGCTGCGACGACCCGTCCCGCCTCGGCGAACGGCACGACGCGGTCGCCGTGGTCGTGGGCGACGAGGAGTGGCACCCCGGCCGGCAAAGGGCGCCGCACGCCCGACAGCCAGCCGAACGGGTCGGGCTCGCCGGGGAAGTACCGGGTCGCGAAGAGTTCGCGCATGCTCGCCGCGACCGCATCGGAGTACCCGAGCATGCCCTGGAACTGACTCAGCAGCAGGTCGGCGTCGGCGGGCGCGGCGATCGTCACGACGCGCGCCGCATCGATGCCGGCGGCGACGCCGACCAGCGTCGCGAGACCGCCGAACGAGTGCCCGACCATGGCGTCGAACCCGCCGTGCCGCTCCTGGAGCGCGGCGAACACGTCGAGCCAGTCGACGAGATAGGTGTGACGACCGCCCGAGCCTCCATGCGCGGGCGCGTCGAACGAGACGACCCGATACCCGTCGGCGCGGAGTTCGCGCACGAGCACCGAGAACTGGCTGGCGCGGCCGTTCCAGCCGTGCGCCAGCACGACCGTGCGCGGACCGGCGCCCCACTCGTAGGTGTCGACGTCGACACCACGGCGGTCGATGCCGGCGATGCGCACCGCCTGCCGGCGCGCACTCATCATCGTGGCCTCGTCGTCGGCGTGCACGGGTCGCGGCTTCACGACATGACCGAAGAGCGGCATGGCCACGGCGGCTCCCCACCGCGGCGAGAGGGCGGCCGCGGCGCGAACGGAGGTGCCGGCGGCGGCGAGTGCGAGATTCATGATGCTCCGATCAGAAGAATACGAACGATCGTACTTATGAACACGAACGATCGTACGGTAATCTCGAGCTGTGACACAAGCCCCCGTCGACCGACGCCGCCTCCGAGGCGACGAGTCGCGGCGCGCCGTGCTGTCGCACGCGGTCGACACCGCGACGGTCGACGGCCTGGACGGCCTCACGATCGGGCGGCTGGCGGATGCCTCGGGGCACAGCAAGAGCGGCATCGCGACCCTGTTCGGCTCGAAGGAGCAGCTGCAGCTCGCGGTCGTGGCAGCCGCGCGTGAGGTCTTCATCGACCGCGTCGTCGCGCCGGCCCGCGCGCGCACACCGCGCGGCCTGATCCGGGTGTGCACCCTACTGGGCGACTGGCTGGACTACTCCCGCGATCGCGTGTTCCGCGGCGGCTGCTTCTTCGCCGCGACCTCCGTGGAGTTCGACGCGAAGCCGGGCGTCGTGCGCGACGCGATCGTCGCAGCCTCGAGCGAGTGGGAGGACTACCTCACCGTGAGCATCGAGTACGCGATGGCTGCCGGCGAGCTGCCTCTCCTCGACGATGCGCGTCAGCTCACGTTCGAGATGGTGTCGTTCCTCGAGGCGGCGAACACCCGCTCACTGCTCCACACGAGCGAGGAGCCCTATCGTCGCGCCGAAGTCGCGCTCCGCTCGCGCCTCACCTCCCTCGGCGGCGACCCCGAGCTCATCGCCTCGATCGGCGCCGCGCCCGCCGCCTGATCCTCGCGCGCCGCCCGGCGCAGCGAGAGTGGCCATTGTGGTCGCGGCCACGACCGAAGCAGCGATAGCGACCACCTCGGCGAACCGGTGCCCGACCGGGTTGGCCGCATGCGCCCGCCGACACACAGGATTCCCGCCGAAACACGGGCCGTCACCCCCGGTCTCAGCCGAAGCCCCCTGTCTCGCCGACATCCCGTCGCACGCGACAGCGCCCACCGTCCCCGCGACCTCATCCGCCACCCCGTCCTCATTTGAGGACCAGAGCCGAAATGCGGACCCACACGCCGCACCCCGGCCCTCACATCGGCCGACGACCTCAAATGAGGAACGGACGCCCCTGGACCCGAACAACAACCGACCGCCCACAACGTCAGACGAGGAGTGGATGCTGTGGCCCCGGCCCACAACCGCCCACCCCGTCCTCAATTGAGGACCAGAGCCGAGATGCGGACCCACCCGCCGCACCCCGGCCCTCACATCGGCCCACGACCTCAAATGAGGAACGGATGCCACGCGCCGCGCTCCGACAACCCCCGACCACCCACGACCACCCACGACCTCACACGAGGAACGGATGCTGCGACCCAGCGCCCACCCCGAGCACAGCGACAGCGGGCGCCCCGACCGGGACGCCCGCTGCGCGGCGAGGGCTTCAGCGCTTCCAGGGACTGTGCTTGCCTCCGGGCACGTCGTTGCGGCTCCACCACTGCGCGGTATAGGTGACGCCGGCGTAGACGACCTGGTCGCCCTTGTCGTAGATGGTGTCGGCGTACCAGTCCTGGACGGTGGCGGGGCTCACGCCGCACGCGGTGAGCGTGGCCCACGGTCCGCGCGGCGAGGCGCCGGGCTGGTCGCCCTTCGCGTACCACTGCGCCTGGAACACACGACCGTCGAGGAACACGAGCTCGCCCCCGCGGTACGTGGTCTGCGCGTTCCAGGGCTGGGCGGCAGCATCCGGAGTCGTCGCGCACTGCAGCCCCTCCGCACCCGCGACCGGGCCGGGGGCAGCGGCGCGCAGCACCTCAGCCGACGCGGCGGAGAGGTCTCCCGCGACGTCGTTGCCGACCTCCCAGAAGTCGACGCCGCCGAGGCCCTTCGAGATCGCCCAGGAGGTCTTCTCGGCCACCGCCACCTCGTCGTCGAACGACCAGAACTGGCGGGCGGCGACGTCGTAGCCCCACGTGGCGTTGAAGCGGCCGTCGGCGGTGTACTCGTGGTGGATCTCGAGGTCGCGCGCCTTCAGCTGGTCCCACGTGATCTGGGTGAGGCCGCTGCCCGAGAGGGTCCAGGGCTGGGGTTCGGCATCCGTCCAGCCCTGGCCATAGGCGGCGAGGCCGAGGTTGAGCTGCGCCGGATCGATGCCCGCGTTGACGTACGAGGCGACGACGGTGTCGAGGCCGAGCCCCCAGTTGTGGGCGGGGTCGCCGTAGACGTTGCCTTGGTGTCCGGTCTCCGCGGTCCACGAGCCCCACAGGTCGTAGCCCTGGAGGTTCGCGAAGTCGAGGTACTCGAAGAGCTCGGGATCGTTCCAGCCGCCCGCAGCGATCTGGGTCTGTCCCGCCGGCAGGAACGCCGAGATCTCGTAGTCCTCGCCGGTCTCGGCCCCGACGGCGTTCAGCTGCGAACGGAGCTCCTTCACGAACGCGAGGAAGTTCGCCTTGTCGTTCACGGGGTCGACCGTGTTGCCGACCTCCTGCGCCCAGTCGGGGGCGCCGGGCCACTCCCAGTCGAGGTCGAACCCGTCGAAGACGCCCGCGGCCGCGCCCGCGCCGCCGCGCCCTCCGATCGCGGGCAGGTTGCCGCGGATGTAGAGGTCGATGCACGACTCGGCGAGCGCCGAGCGGAGCTCCGGCGTCGCGACCGCCTTCGAGAACGACTTCGACCACGACCAGCCGCCGAGCGACACGTTGACCTTGAGGTCGGGGTACAGGCGCTTGAGCTGGGCCAGCTGGTTGAAGTTTCCGGCGAGCTTCTGCTTCTTGGTGTCAGCGATGCCGAGGACCGACTGCGCCGCGGTGAACGCGTGCACGAAGTCGCTGTCGGCGTCGCCTGCGGTGTCGGTCTGACCGGGGCCGGGTGCCGCGGTGTCGGAGATGAAGCACGTGTACGGCTCGACGCCGTCGAGGCCCTGCACACCAGCGGCCCGTGCGGAATCGAGCGCGGCCTGGTCTCCGGCGACGTTGCCGAAGGAGTAGTTGAGGTGGGTGAGGTTCGCGCCGGCGCCGCCGTCGACGAACAGGCGCTTCAGCGTGGCCTGCGCCTCGCCGGTCGCCCGCCATTGGCCGTAGTAGCCGACGTTGCGGTACGCGTTGATGGTGGTCGTCGGGGTGGGGTCGTCCGTCGCGGCGACCGCGGGCGACGCGGCGAGGAGGCCCACGGCGAGCGCTCCGGTGATCGCGGCGGCGAGCGCCGGCAGGGGATGTTTCGACACACAAGCTCCTTCGGTTGTGGGGGGGAGGCATCCGTTCGGAATTAGGCAACCGTCCTAACAAATACCATGGTCACCATTCTGACATCGAACGCCCCTGCACCGGAAGACCTGGGCGCACACCGAGGCCCTGGTGCGTCTCCCCCGGTTGCGACACGATGTCCCAATGGCCCGATTCCTGGTGACGGCCATGCCATTCACCGGGCATGTCCTCCCGCTGCGTTCGGTCGCCCAGGCGCTGGTCGCACGCGGCCACGACGTGCGCTTCTACACCGGGAGCGCCTTCCGCGCGCTGATCGAGGCATCCGGAGCCGTCCATGTGCCGTGGCGCGCAGCGCCGGACTTCGACGAGAACGATCTGCGCGCGACCTTCCCCCGGCTCGAGGGGCGCAAGGGCCTCCGCCAGGTCTTCGCGAACCTCGAAGACGTCATGATCAACACCGCCCCGGCACAGGTCGCCGACCTGCAGGCGGAGTGGGACCGCGCGCCGTGGGACGCGATCGTCGCCGACGACACCTCGATCGGCGCTGCCCTCTTCGCCGACCGGTCCGGCTGCCCGCGGGCCACGATCGCGGTCGTGCCGCTCCACCTCACCAGCCGACAGGGGCCACCGAGCGGCATGGGGCTCACGCCGGGCCGCAATCCGATCATGAAGACACGGGATGCTGCGCTCCGGGGCATCGCACCGCTCGCGATGCGTCCGCTGACCAAGCCCATCGTGCGCGCGCGCGTCGAGGTCGGCCTGCCCGCGGAGCCCCTCACCTTCGAGCAGACGGTGCTGTCACCCCTGCGCATCCTCGCGAGCGGATCACCCCTGCTCGACTTCGGCCGCACCGACCGGCCCGCACACCTCGACTTCGTCGGTCTGCTGACCGCGCCGCCCTCCGCAGTCACGCCGCTCCCAGCCTGGTGGGGTGATCTCGACGGCCGCACGGTGGTCCATGTCACGCAGGGCACGCAGAACATCGACCCCACCGACCTCATCCGCCCCGCGCTCGACGCGCTCGCCGAACGCGACGTGCTCGTCGTCGTGTCGACCGGGGTGCGCGGACGCGACGAGCTTCCGTTTCCCGTTCCGCCGAACGCGCGGATCGCCGGATTCCTCCCTTATGACGCACTCCTCCCCCGCACCGCCGTGGTGGTCACCAACGGCGGCTGGGGCGGCACGCTCACCGCGCTCAGCCACGGCATCCCGCTCGTCATCGCGGGCGGCGACCTCGACAAGCCCGAGATCGCGGCGCGTGTCGCGTGGGCCGGCGCGGGCGTCGACCTCCGCACCGGCACGCCCACCTCGGCGCAGGTCGCGGCCGGCTTCGAGCGCGCCTCGACGGACACCGCGATGAGGGATGCCGCCACCCGCGTCGCAGGCGAGCTCAGGTCGCTCGGCGGAGCGCCGCGTGCAGCCGAACTGCTCGAAGGGTTCGCGGCCCGGTCGGGGCGGTGAGCGACATGACGTCAGCGCCCGGCGAGCTCCTCGAGCAGGTCGTCGCCGGGGCGCACCTCGTCGAACGGCGCCTCGATGTCGGCCCGGTCGAGCAGGTCGGCGAGCCGCTCGCGGCGCGCGCGCGTCACCAGCGTGACGACGGTGCCCGAGCGTCCCGCGCGGCCCGTGCGGCCCGAACGGTGCAGGTACGTCTTGTACTCGTCGGGCGCGTCGGCCTGCACCACGAGATCGATGTCGTCCACGTGGATGCCGCGGGCTGCGACATCCGTCGCCACCAGCACGTCGATGCGACCCGACGTGAGCTTCTCGAGGTTGCGCGTGCGGCGGGCCTGGTCGAGGTCGCCGTGGAGCGCGAGCGCGCGGATGCCCACGTCGTCCAGCTGGTCGGCGAGCATCTCGGCGAACGCGCGCGTGCGCGTGAAGACGAGCGTCTTGCCGCTGCGGTCGACCAGCGTGCGCAGGATGTCGCGCTTGTCGCGGTGGTCGACCACGAGCACACGATGATCGATGGTGCCGGTCCGCTGGGTCTCGCCGGCGACCTCGTACACCGCCGGCTCGCTGAGGAACTCCTTCACCAGCGACGACACCTCGCCGTCGAGCGTCGCCGAGAACAGCAGACGCTGCGCGTCGCGGGACGTGCGGCGCATGATGCGCTGCACCGGCTCGAGGAAACCCAGATCGCACATGTGGTCGGCCTCGTCGAGCACCGCGATGCGCACCTGCGAGAGGTCGAGAGCACGCGACTCCACCAGGTCTTCGATGCGCCCCGGCGTGCCGATGACGATGTCGATGCCTCGCTTCAGCGCGCCGAGCTGACGCGCCTTGGGCACACCGCCGTAGATCTGCGTGGTGAAGAGGCCGACGCTGCGGGCGATCGGCTGGACCGTCGCGTCGATCTGCAGCGCGAGCTCACGCGTGGGCGCGAGGATCAGCGCGCGCGGCGCGCGACCGAACTCGCGCTTCTCCCGGGCCTGCGACCGCAGCACGCTCTCGACGAGCGGCGCGCCGAACGCGATGGTCTTGCCGGACCCGGTGCGGCCTCGCGCGAGCACATCGTGACCGGCGAGGATCGCCGGGATCGTCGCCGCCTGGATGGGGAACGGATGCTGCGCCCCGAGCTCCGCGATCGTCTTGACGATGTTCTGCCCCAGGCCGAGATCGGCGAACGTCACGTCCCCGACCTCGCCGGGTGCGACCGCGGCGGCCTCGAGCCGCTCGTGCACGACGTCGCGGTGCCCCGAGTCCTCGCGGCGCGGAGCGGCATCCCGGCGCTGAGCGGCATCCCGGCGCGGAGCAGCCCTCCGGGCACCGGCGTCCCGCCGCGCACCGTCGTCGCGGCGAGGTGCAGCGTCCCGGCGCGGCGGCTCGCCGCGCCCCGAGTCACGACGGTCGTCGCGGTCACGCCCCGGTCGCCCGCGGTCGTCCCGCGAGTGCGTGCGGATCGTCCGTGCCTCATCCCGGCCCGCGCGCTCCTGCTCGGTCCAGCGGCGCTTCGGCGGCGTGGCGTCCGTGGATTCGGTGCGGTGTCCGCGGTGCCCGGCGCTGCGGCTCCCCGGCTTGCCCGACGACGATTCGCCGGGCCGGCGCTTGCCGTCCTGAGCGTCGCGACCCTCGCTCGCCGCGCGGTACTTCGGGTTGTACCGGGGGTCGAAGTTCTTCGCCGCGCGACCGCCGCCGGGCTTGTTGTTCTTGGGCATCCGGCTCCTCCAGGTGCGGGTCCGCGGCACCCGCGCGCCGTCCACGCGGCGCGGCGCGTGAACCGGCCCGTCCAGCGTACCCGGCACGATGCCTGCACCAGAGAGTCGCCATATACCACCGACCAGCGCTTTCCCGGCTCTGCGGGATACAGTTTCGGTATGCGGTTCGCCGCTGAACTGGGGAATTGCCGTCTTGACCAACGGGCCCCGGACCGGGGGTTCTTTGGGGGGATGTCCGGCTTCGGGCACGCCGTGCAGAACCGATCGTGAGTCGAATGCCTCCCACGACCCTTTCCGACGCTCCACCGGTCACCGTCCCGCCCGCGCGCGCGGCGGTCGCCGTCATTGCGCCGACCCTCACCCGAGTCGACCCCGAACCCGCCGTCGCCCGGGCGCTCCCGCACGCCGCGACGAGCACCTCCATCGACGCGCCTTCCCTCTCGACGACGACGACCACCGCTGTCGCGGCCACGGCCACCGCCGTCACGACCACCACCGTCGCCACGATCCCCGCCGCACCCGAGGCGGCGAAGGACGATCCCGCGCACATCGCCCACCGCATCGGCCGGCTCGCCGTGCTGTCGCTCCCGGTCGGGGTCGCCGTCGCGATCCTGACGACGCACGACGCCACGTGGTGGCAGCTCCACTTCTCCCAGCTCGGCACCCACACCGACTTCTCGGGCCGCACCTTCAACAGCATCACCATCTTCTCCGGCTTCCTCCTCGCGGTGTACGGCGTGCTGATCGCGGTGGCGCTGCCCAGCGGCATCCGTCGTCCCGCCTCACGCGCGTTCCGCGGATCGATCGTGTCGGCGGGGCTCTTCCTGACCGGCGTGGGGCTCGTGCCGATCCCGGTGAGCCCGGTGGGGCACGACCTCATCGCCACCGCGCTCGGGCTGTCGTTCGTCTCGACCGTCGCGACGGGACTTGCAATTCCTGGTCGCAGTCGCCGATTCCGCCGGGCCACCATGCTGTGCGTCGCGCTCCTCGCGACGGGCATGGGTGTGCTCACCGCCGGTCTCATCACCCTCGCGCTCTTCGAGTTCGTGGCCTTCGTGACGATGGGCTTCTGGCTGCTGTCGCTGCCGCGCGCACTCGCCCTCGCACCGGCGCCCGCGCCCGTCCTGGTGACCACCACGATGCCCGCATCCGCAGAATGGATGGCATGGCAGAACCCGTGGCCCACCCCATCACCGTCGCGATCGAACGGCGCATCGATCCCTCTCGCACCGTCGAAGCCACAAGCTGGATGCAAGCCGGCACCGATCTCGCCGCAGGCTTCGCGGGGTTCCTCGGTTCCGGCTGGGTCCGCGCAGGCGAAGGCAGCGACCTCTGGTACATGCTCTACCGCTACCGCGACATCCCGACCCTCGAAGCCTGGGAGGACTCGCCGCAGCGGTCTTGGTGGCTCGACTCCGGCCGTGCCTTCGCGAGCGAAGTCAGGGTCGAGCGACGCACCGGCATCGAGGGATGGTTCGACGCTCCGTTCGCCACGCACGTCGAGTCGAGGCATCCGGGTCACCCGACTTCACCGGTCACCGGCCCGGTGCAGCAGCCCATCCCGGCCGCTCCGCCGCGCTGGAAGCAGGCCGTCACGATCTGGCTCGGCTTCTTCCCCACGAACCTCCTCGCGTCGTGGCTTCTCGGGTTCGTCCCGGGCTTCGCGGAGTGGCCGCTGATCGCTCGCGTGCTCCTCTCGACGGTGCTGCTCACCCCCGTCATGACGTACGCGGTGCTTCCGTGGGTGACACGGATGCTGCGCCCCTGGCTGCAGCGCGGCGCTTGACGAATCCGTGACCGAATCTTCCTGCGCCGATCACCCTCGACGTTCTCGCGCGGTCGTACTCTGACCTCGTGAGCACTGTGAACACCTCGCCGGTGCCGGGCGCCGCTCCTCCGACGCCCGGTCGCAAGGCAGAATCCGAAGCGGTCTACGCCGCGTTCGGCGCCGGCATCGTCGGCGCGATCTACGGCCTCCTCGTCGGGATCCTCGCCCCCGACGTCCAGCTGGGCAGCCAGGCCGACTCGCTCGCATTCTGGGCCGCATGCGGCGCCGCGGTCGTCGCGGCCGTCGCCTCCACCGTCGAATACTGGCGCTCCCGCAACCGCCCCGGCCAGGAGTGGCGGCAATCGCTGCCGTCGTGGAAGTACATCGTCAACACGATCTCGGTCGTCATCGTGCACACGGCGCTGGCGTTCGTCGCCGTGTACGCGCTGGGACGCCTGCTCGCGATGGGATTCATCGGGCTGCCGATCATCACGTTCTGGGCGGTCGTGCTGATGGCGATCACGCTCGGCCTCACGACCTGGTTCGTGTACCTGTCCGTGTCGGCGATGACGACGCAGCGCATGTCGTCGCTGCTGCTCACGTTCATCGCGATCGGCACGCTCACCGCCATGGTGACCACGCCCGACCCCACCTGGTGGAAGCTCCACTTCAGCCAGCTCGGCACTTTCGAGGACGACCTCTCGAGCTGGGTGTTCAACGGCACCCTCATCGCCGCGGGCCTGCTCGTGACGACGTTCGCCGTCTACGTCGCCAACGACATGCGCGAGCTCACCGAGGCGGGTGTGCTCCAGAACCCCCGCGGGATGCGGACGGTCCCGGTGCTCTTCGTGATCATGGGCATCATGCTCGCGTGCGTGGGCATCTTCCCCGTCGACGTGAACATGCCGGCGCACAACCTCTCGGCATCGGGCATGGCCGTGATGTACCTGGTGCTGCTCATCGGCGGGCCCCGCTTCTTCCGAGGGATGCCCCGCACCTACTTCGTCGCGTCGTGGACGTTCCTCGCGGCGATGGTGGTCTCGGTGATCCTCTTCATCCCCGCGGTCGGGTACTTCTCGCTTACCGCGTTCGAGATCATCGTCTTCGCGCTGATCTTCGGCTGGATCGCGGTCTTCATCCGGTTCCTGGGCGTCGCCGGCCGCAAGGACTGACGCGGGTCAGGACTCGCTGGGCGCGAGGAAGACGCCGATGCGGCTGCCGTCGAAGACGAACTGCAGGGCGCTGCCGGCGGGGAAGCGGTCGCGGAGCTGCTGCGGCGCGTTGCTGTCGATGACGAACTGGACGGTGGCGGGAAACGCGCCCGCGCGGCAGCCGTTGTACATGATCCCCGAGAGCGACCACGAGTTCGTGTCGGCGTCGAGCTCGGGCATCTGCTCGGTCGCCACCACGGCGAAGCAGTCGGTGCCCATGCCGGTGTAGCCGCCGGTGCTCTCGAACAGGGTGAGACCGTAGTACTCGAATGCCATCGAGCTCGGACCGGCGCCGAACCAGCCCGCCGGGACCTCGATGAACGGATCGGGCTCGAGCGTGTCGACCTGCGTCGCACCGCTGGAGGCTTCGACCGGCGGTGCGGACGTCAGCGAATACGTGAGCCCGGCGGCCAGGGCCGCGGCCCCGAGCACGGAGAGCGCCCAGAGCGCCACGGACTGGCTCGACAGGCGACGGGGCTTTCGGCGCCTGGCGGACGCAGGCATGTCCGACTCGGTCTCGCTCGACTCGCCGATGGCGAAGAGCTCGGCGCCATCGTCGGCCGGCGGCAGCACCGGCGCCTCGACAGGGGTGGGCTCGACGTGCGCCTGCACCTCGGACGGCCCGTCCGGCGCCCCGGCGTCCGGCGCATCGCGGCTCGCCTCCAGCTCGCGGAGCCGCTGCAGCGCGGCGGGATCCTGCTCGATGTCGGCGGAGGGGCCATAGGCGCGGGCGCGCAGCGTGCGCAGCTCGTCGAGGGTCGCGGCATCCATCTCGTGCATCGTCTCACGCCGCGGGCCGCGGGCTGGATGGCTGGTCCGGTGCGGGACTAGCGTCGTCCTCGAGCGATCGCACACCACCTGCGGAGGCATCCGATGCTGAACCACGTCGCCGACGGCGTTCTCACCCACGAGAGCGAGTTCATCCAGACCCAGGCCACGGTCGTGCAGGGGCGCGACGGCGTACTCCTGGTCGACCCGGGCATCACGCGCGCCGATATGGCGGATCTCGCGCACGACCTCCGCGAACTGGGTCGGCCGGTCGTGGCGGCCTTCTCGACGCACCCCGACTGGGACCACGTGCTCTGGCACGCCGATCTCGGCGACGCGCCGCGCTGGGGCACGGCCCGGGGCGCAGCATCCATCCGCGAAGTGCTGTCGATGGCGGACTGGAAGGAGCAGATCGCCGAGGGGCTGCCGCCGGAGTACGCCGACGACATCCCGACGGAGCTGCTCGGCCACATCACGGGCCTCCCCGAGGGGACCACGCACCTCCCTTGGGACGGCCCAGCCGTGCGTGTCCTCGAGCACCGCGCGCATGCGCCTGGGCACGCCGCACTGCTTGTCGAGGCAAGCGGCGTGCTCGTCGCGGGCGACATGCTCTCCGACATCCTGATGCCGTTCCTCGATCTGCAGGCCGACGACCCGATCGGCGACTACCTCGCCGCGCTCGACATGTTCGAGAGCGTCGCCGACGACGTCACGGCCGTCATCCCCGGGCACGGCTCCGTCGGCGGCGCCGGCGCGCTGCGCCCGCGCCTCGCCCAGGACCGCGCGTACGTCGAGGCCCTGCGCGACGGCCGCACTCCCGACGATTCGCGCATCGGCCCGTCGGCACCGTTGGACTGGCTCGTCGACGTGCACGACTGGCAGGTGCAGGCGATCGCCGAGCGCCGCTGACGGCGCTCAGTCGGCGGGATCACGGACGAAGACGTCCACCGTGTCCTCGCGGAATCGGAAGTCGACGTTGCTCCCGTCGGGCAGCCACTGCCCGAACTCGTCCGCTTCCTGCGCGACGCTCAGGGTCAGCGCGACGTCCGTGCCCGGCGGGGCGCACTTGATGGAGAACCTGCCGCTCGCGGCGAGGTCCCAGACGATGAAGCAGACCTTTCCGGCGTGGTCCTCGACCGACCACACGCGCACGCCGTGGTACGGCTCGAAGCGACGCAGCGTCGAGGGAACCGGGCCCCTCCCCTGGGCGCTCAGCACCCGGATGATGTCGCTGTTCGCCTCGACGGCGATCTGCTGCAGCGTCGCGTCGGGACGCGGCGCGAGGCTCCACACCGCCGTGCCGACGACCCCGAAGAGGACGATCGCCCCCGCGATGAGCCACGCACGACCCGGGCGCGAGGCGTTCGGCGATGTCTCGATCATCGACGGCTCCGGGGCGACCGCCGCGGCCTCGACCGTCGTCGGACCCGCGGCTCGCATCGCGGTGGCTGCGGACAGGTGGGCTGCCTCCAGTTCGGCCAGCCGAGCCATCGCCGCCGGGTCCACCGCGATGTCGGCGTCCGGGCCGTACGCTCGCGCGCGCAGTTCCGCGAGCTCGCGTGCGTTGTCTGACGGGCGCGAGCTTCCTTCCGTGAGCTCGGGCGACTCGGGGCCGGAATCGGGTGCGGATGGCCTTCCGTCCACAGCCTCAAGGTACCCCTCAGGCTGTGTCGGGGGGCCGTCAGGCTCGACGAACCCCGGCGCGGCATCCTCCGCTGGGCGATCTCCGCTGGGCGATCCCCGCCGTCGTGCTGCCGACGCTGCTCGTCCCTGTCGCGATGTGCATTCCGGCGGCCATCGGCGTCGGCGCCGGGGTGGTCGTGCAGTCGGTCATCGTCCTCATCGGCGAGGCAGGAGCGCGGCGCCGAGTCGTGTCCGCCCGAGTCCGCGTCACCGACGCGGGTCGGTGGCGAGCATCGACATCAGGATCGAGTCGACCCACTCGCCGTCCCACAGCATCGTGTCGCGGGCGCGGCCCTCGACGACGAAGCCGATCTTCTCGTACGAGCGCTGCGCGCCGGGGTTGAAGCTGAAGACGTCGAGCGAGATGCGGTGGATGCCGACGGTGTCGAACGCCCACTCGACGACGGCGCGGCCGGCCTCGGTGCCGAAGCCCTGCCCGCGCACGCCGCTCGAGACGAGGCCGATGCGGTAGTTCATCGCGAAGTTGTCGTCGTCGAGGTCGTTGAGCACGACCTCGCCGAGGTAGGCGCCCGACTCGTCGAGGATCGCGAAGTCCGCGCGGTCGTCGGCCCCGACGAGTCGCTCGAGATGCGCGAGCACCTGCTCGCGCGTGAACTCCGTGCGCGTGCCGGTGAGCTTCATGGCCTCCGCATCCTGAAGGGCCGCCATGACCTCATCGAGGTACTCGGGGCCGTGCTGCACGAGGGTCAGCCGCGGCGTGCGCAGAACGGGCTGTGCGGCGAGGGATTCGGCGATCGACACGGGTTCAGGCTACTGACCCGACGGCGCATCGCGGCGACCGCCCCCGAGCGGCCGTGATGGGTGGACAATCAAGCCATGGCACGCGGCGCGTGGACGCAGGAAGCACGCCTCGAAGCTGCCGCGGTACGGGTCGAGAAGCAACTGCACCGTGACGGAGTGGTCGAAGCGCGACGCTTCGCCGTGCGCACCGAAGCCCGGGCGATCGTCGTCGCGGCACTCGCTTTCGGCATCGGCCTCGCCGCCGGAGCACTGGGGTTCTGGGGCCGCGCCGCACACGTGTGGGAAGGGGCGTCGGTCGGCGCCGCAGGCATCGTGGTCGCAGCATCCGTCACGCTCGCGGCCGCGTCGGTGAGCTATCGCCTTGCCGCCCGCGATCCGCGGCAGGCCTGGCTGAAAGGCGTCACGCGTGCTCGGCGGGCGTGGATGACAGCGGCTGTCGGGGTCTCGCTCGCGGCGGTGTTCGGCATGCTCCAGTGGATGCTGTTCCACGCCGCATCGATGATCTGGCCGGGGGCCGCGGTCGACACGCTGACCGCGACGATGATCGTCGCGTTCGTGGCCGGCGGATGCGGCTACACGGCGTTCGCGGTCGCGGCACACGTCACCGCGACCCGGCTCGTGCTGCTGCTGTTTGCCGTTGTGGCGACCGGGTTCACGGTGAGCGTCGCGACCACGCAGGACGACGAGTGGTACCGGCTCAACTTCAGCGAACTCGGCGGCCGGGGCGGGATCACCTCCGCGGTGTTCAACGCGACCTTGATCATCGCGGGTGGGGTCACGGCGCTGCTCGCGATGTACCTCTTGACGAGCCTGCAGGCGTGGGCGCGCACCGAATCCCGGGTGACCCGTACACGGGCCGTCATCGTCTACTTCGTGTTCCTTGCGCTGGCGGCGTGCTTCCTGGGTGCCGCACTCGTGCCGGTCACGTTCAGCCAGGTCGGCCACAACATCTTCGCCATCGGAATGGCCATCGTCTTCGGAGCGTTCCTGCTCGGCCTGCGCTGGGTGCTGCCGTGCCTGCGCTGGCCGATGATCGCGCTCGCGTACGCGGTCGCGGCGGGCATCCTCTTCTCGGCGAGCCTGTTCTGGATCGGGTACTACACCCTCGCCACGCACGAGATGGTCTGCGCCGGCCTCGTCGTCGGGTGGCTGCTGCTCTTCACGCGCACGCTCGCCACGGCAGAGCGCGCGGATTCGGCGGCGGCGGAGACGGATGCTGCCACCTGACGTCTGCGGGTCGCTTGGACAGGCGGGCGCCCGACCCGGCAGCCGGTTCGCATCCGGCAACGTAACGATCGCGGAGTGACCCGGATCGGGATCGGTAGCGTGGGCGGCATGACCCGCGTGTGGCTGACCGATTGGGAGTGGGCGTGTTGCGGGGACGCGTTCGCCGTCGGCGACGAGGTCGACTTCGGCATCCGGGCCCGCACGCCGGACGCATTCCTCACGGAGCTGCTGGGCCGGCCGCTCGCCGCAACGGTGGACGCGGTCGAGTCGCACCACGAGGAGGGGTTCGCCGATCGCGTGCGCGGGCGCGTCGTCGCCGTGCACGCGGTCACCCACGAGGTCGAGGAACGGCAGTCTCTGCGGCGTCCTGGTCACGGCGCGCCGCCGGACGCGGTCATGCCGCCGGAGGGCGAGGAGTGGCCGATGGTCACGCGCGACCTCGGCGGCGGTGCGTTCGCCGCATCGCGACCGTCCCGGTTCATGATCGAGATCGTGCCGGTGCCGGACACGGCCGCCCTCGAGCCCGTTCCCGGCGTCCGGCTCGCGGGTGCAGAGGAAGGCGCTCCCCCGCAGCTGGGCGACGTGCCACCTGCGCGGTCGACGCGCTCCCTCGCCGGGTGGCTCGTCGACGTCGAAGATCGCGTGGGCGCGGCGGGGTAGGCTCCGGGTGCCGGCCGAGGACGAGGAGTGACCGATGAAGCGGCGTCTCTACGTCGGAGCGATGATCCTCGTCGCCACCGCGATCGTCGCGGGGTGTTCGACTGTTCCCGATCCACCCGGCGCAGTCGGGGAGAACTATCCCGGCACCTGCATGCCGGCGGAGTTCTCGTGGCCCACCGACTTCCTCGACGCCCTGCCGGGAGAGTCGCCCGCGGTCGGCGGCACCATCGTCGGCCTGCGCCTCGAGTACGTCGATTCCGCGTGGGTGTGGCGCCTTCGGAGCGTCGACACGAAACAGGATGGGTTCGGCGAGCGTGTGGACGACCCGAGCTACGGCAAGGAGTCGATCGTCGACGTCCGGACGATGCGACTGATCGCCTCCCACGAGACAGAACTCACCGAGGCGGAACAACGGATGCTGGGCACGAGCGCCGTCGCCGCTGCTCAACTCTCCGGGGAGCAGTGGCCGAGCCCACTCATCATCGAGATGGCCCGGGTCATGGAGGACGGCACCCCGACGTGGCGGATCACGACGTGCGATACCGCCACCAACGAGCACTCCGTGATGACGGTGGACTAGCGCTGAGGCGCCCCGCCGATCCGTAGCGGATACCCGCCCGCTCACTGCAAATCGAACTCGCCGACAGGCTTTCGCGCAAGCGCGCCCGCATCTTCGGGATGGCGCAGCCGCCCCGCGAGCAGCAGCGCCGCCGCGGGGACGAGCAGGCAGACAGCGATCGCGAGCCGAAGTCCCGCCCACTCGGCGATCGCTCCCACGAGCAGCGGCGAGGCGAGGAGACCGACCCGCATCACCGTCGCCGCGGCGGCGAGGCCGGTGCCGGGGTCGAGTCCGGGCGCGCGTTCAGAGGCGTCCATCGCGAGCGGAATCATCGGCGCGATTCCGAGCCCGAGCAGGCCGAGGCCGAGGGCGACGACCCAGGTCTCGGGAGCGAATACGGCGGTGACGAGTCCGACGAATGCCGCCACGGACCCCACCCGCACCGTGCCGACGGCACCGATGCGGTCGACGAGCGCGTCGGACGCGAACCTGCCCAGTGTGAGCGCGCCCATCAGCGCGGCGAACGGGATCGCTGCTTCGGCGACGCCGGCACCGGTCTCCGCGACCACATAGACCCCGCCCCACGTGGATCCGAGGTCCTCGAGGAAGGCGCCGATGGCAGCGATAGCGCACGCGGCGATGAGCATCGCGCTGAGCCGACCACGCCGATGGGAGTGCGGCTGCTCCGTTCGCGGGGCCGGCTCGGTGGGCAGCCGAACGAGCGGCAGCGCGCCGAGGCTTCCCACGATGATGACGGCACCCATGACGGGCAGGTGGACGGAGATCGGGATCGCGAGCTGAAGGGCGAGCGCGCCGAGCAGTGCGCCCGCGATCGCTCCGGCGCTCCACGCCCCGTGGAGGCCGTTGATGATCGACCGGCCCATCAGTCGCTGGATGGCGAGCCCGTGTGCGTTGTTTCCGACATCGCCCGTCGCGTCCCCGAACCCGATCGCGAACAGCGCCACCGCGAGGACGACCGGCGTGCCGGCGAAGCCCGCCCCGACCAGCAGGGCGCCGAGGATCGCGGATGACGTGACGGCGACCGGCACCGCGCCGAGGCGATTCACCAGCCTGCCCGCGAGGAGGCTCCCGACGACGGACCCCACGGGCCCGCACGCGACCATCAGGCCGAACGCCAACTCACCCAGGCCGAATCGATCCTTCAGCTCCGGGTAGCGGGTCACGATCGTCGCGAACACCAACGCGTTCGCGATGAAGAGCATCGAGACCCCGCGCCGCGCAGCCGATACTCGCGCAAGGGTGATCGGCGCGGTCATCCCTGGATTCTAGGGCGCTCCGCGTCGGTGCATCGCCCGATCTGCGCATCCCGCCTGCGACGGCCCGCAAGAAATTTCGCGAGCGATGTAGAGATCGCGTGTTCGGTTCCGTCTCCTATCTGAAGCGGCCAGAATGGGCCGCACGAATGGGAGGCTGTCATGGCCAAGTATCTGATGCTCAAGCACTACCGGGGCGGGCGCCCTTCGGTGAACTCGGTCCCGATGGATCAGCTCACGCCGGACGAGTGGGCCGCGCACGTCAAGTACATGCAGGACATGGAAGAGCGTCTCATCGCGTCGGGCGAACTGGTTTCGTCCGAGGGCCTCGCCTTCGAGGGAGCATGGGTCCGCTTCGACGGGGAAGGCCGCCCGCCGGTCGTCGACGGCCCGTTCCCCGAGACCAAGGACCTCATCGCCGGCTGGATGATGATCGACGTCGACTCCTACCAGCGCGCGCTCGACCTGGCCTCCGAGCTGTCCGCGGCGCCGTGGGCCGGCGGCACGCCTCTCGGCGAATGGCTCGAGCTTCGCGAGGTGATGAGCGCGCCGCCCGCCGACGTCGGATGACCGAGACGGATGCTGCGGCTCTGCGCCGCGCGATCCCCGAGGTCGTCGGCATCCTCGTCCGGCGCGGCGCGGACTTCGCGTCGGCCGAGGACGCCGTGCAGACCGCTCTGCTGCGCGCACTCGAGCGACCGGGTCGAGACGGAGTCCGCGACATCCGTGCGTGGCTCGTCACCGTCGCGTGGCGCGCGTTCCTCGATCAGGTGCGCAGCGATGCGGCACGCACCGCGCGCGAGGAACGGCTCGCGCAGGAGCCCGAGCCCGGCCCCGTCGCGCATCACGACGACACGCTCGGGCTCTACTTCCTCTGCACCCATCCGGTCCTCACCCCGACATCGGCGATCGCACTCACGCTTCGGGCCGTCGCGGGCCTGACGACACGGCAGATCGCTGATGCCTTCCTCGTGCCGGAGGCGACGATGGCGCAGCGGATCAGCCGGGCGAAGCAGCGGCTCGTCGGCATCCC
Organism: Microbacterium sp. C23T; assembly: GCF_053345975.1. Taxonomy (NCBI): domain Bacteria; kingdom Bacillati; phylum Actinomycetota; class Actinomycetes; order Micrococcales; family Microbacteriaceae; genus Microbacterium; species Microbacterium sp. C23T. The sequence goes on from NZ_JBKFBD010000001.1 coordinate 36,628, forward strand.
GCTGGATCAGCCGGGTGATCTGTCCCGCGTGATGCGTGTGCTGTACCTGCTCTTCAACGAGGGCTACTCGGGCGAGATCGACATCGCCGCCGAGGCGATCCGCGTGACCCGGCAGCTCGCCGTGCTCACCGACGAGCCCGAGGTGGACGGTCTCCTCGCACTCATGCTGCTGCACCATGCGCGGCAGCCCGCGCGTGTGCGGGGGGGGCGGCTCATCCCGCTCGCCGAGCAGGATCGCAGGCTCTGGGACGTGGATGCGATCACGGAGGGCGTCGCCATCCTGCAGTCGGCCCTCGCCTGCGACCGGCTGGGTCAGTACCAGGCGCAGGCCGCGATCGCGGCGCTGCACGCCGATGCGCAGACGGCCGCCGAGACCGACTGGGTGCAGATCGTGGAGTGGTACGACGAGCTGCTGGCGTTCGGGGATTCGCCCGTCATCCGCCTGAACCGGGCGGTCGCGGTCGGCGAGGCGGACGGGCCGCAGGCGGGCCTCGCAGCCCTCCACTCCGTGGGCGACGATGTGCCGCGGTATCACGCCGCGCTCGCGTACCTCCACGAACGGGCTGGCGAGACGGATGCCTCCGCCGGCGAATACGCGGAGGCCGCACGCCGCGCGACCAGCGCCCTCGAGCAGCAGCACCTGCTGCGCGAGGCGGAGCGCCTGCGTCAGGCTCGGCGGTAGGCCCCGACCATCGGGCAGTCGAACGGGTCGCGCGCGGCGAGACCGACGCGGTTGAGGTACGCGATGACGATGCCGTACGAACGCCACAGCGTCGTCTCGGTGTACGGCACGCCGAGATGGCGGCACTGATCCATCACGATCTCGCGGGCGCGGGCCAGATGCGGGCGGGGCATGTTCGGGAACAGGTGGTGCTCGATCTGGTAGTTGAGACCTCCCATGAGCATGGTCGCCCACCAGCCGCCGCTGATGTTGCGCGAGGTGCGCACCTGCTTGCTGAAGAAGTCGAGCTTCGCGTCCTTGGCGATGATGGCCATGCCCTTGTGGTTCGGCGCGAACGAGGCGCCCATGTAGACGCCGAAGACGGCCAGCTGCACACCGAAGAACGCGAACGCCATCCCCAGCGGAAGGAAGAGGAACACCGGCGTCCAGATCACCGCGAAGCGCGCGGTGATGAGCGCGAGCTCGATCCACCGGTCCTTGGCGCCATCGCGCGAGAACAGGTGCCGGAACGCGTGCGCGTGCAGGTTGATGCCTTCGAGCGTGAGCAGGGGGAAGAACAGCCACCCCTGCTTGCGCGTCACCAGAGCGCGCCAGCGACCGGCGGACGCAGCATCCGTCTCGAGAAACGAGATCGTGTCGATCTCGATGTCGGGGTCCTTGCCCACCCGGTTGGGGTTCGCGTGGTGGCGATTGTGCTTGTTGTTCCACCAGGAGAGGCTGATGCCCACGATGCCGGCGGCGAGGAAGCGCGCGAGCCGGTCGTTCGCGGGCCCCGACGCGAGGATCTGCTTGTGCGCCGCCTCGTGGGCGAGGAACGCGACCTGCGTGAACAGGATGCCGAGGGCGCCGGCCATCAGGAGCTGGTACCAGGTCTGCCCGAGCAGGACGAAGCCGGTGATGACGCCGCCGAAGCCCAGGAGCAGGCCGACGCCGACGAGGGCATAGAACCACTCGGCACGACGGAGGAGCCCGGTCTCACGGACGACCTGCGACACCTCGGTGTACGCACGGGTCATCGGGGGGAACTCGGCGGTGCCTGCGTACGTCTGACGGACGGGACCGAGCCGGGACTCGAGAGCGGTGGAGGAGATGATGCACCAGTTCCGATGGGGACCGTTCGGCCGTTGAAAAGCCAGAGGCGGTTGCCCATCGCTGCCCTCAGGCTACGCGGCGCCACATGAGCGCGAGGGAATACTCCCTGTTTCATCGGTGATGCCCAGGTGAACGACAGCGCCCGCCCAGGCCGAAGCCGGGGCGGGCGCCTGTGAACGCGGGAGCGTCAGAGCGGACGGATGTTCGCCGCCTGCATGCCCTTGGGGCCCTGCTCGGCGTCGAACTCCACCTTCTGGTCTTCGCGGAGCTCCTTGAAACCGCTGCCTGCGATCGCGCTGAAGTGTGCGAAGAGATCGGCCGAGCCGTCATCGGGAGCGATGAAGCCGTAGCCCTTCTCGGAGTTGAACCATTTCACGGTGCCAGTGGCCATCGTGTCTTTCCTATTCTTCGGGCCGCCGGAGCGACCGGGGGTGCCGCGCCGACGAATGCGGTGCGGACGATCGGGAACCGGTGCCGGGATCGACAACGGAGAGGGTACGGATGCTGCGACCGCCGCGCGCGCGCCATCCGGCGTCGCATGGAGCCCGAGGTCTTCACCTCGGGGTCCGTGTGCGCGGAAACCGCGCGGCGTCGTGTCGATGAAGCCAGCGTATTCGTCGGAGCGCGTCGCGACATAGACATCGTCGTCTGCCTGTCGCCAGGCGAGCGCCTGGAGGTGGGAGTGCATGGTGAGGAATTTCGGTCGTTGGCGCGAAGCGGTGAGGCTTCGCGACGGCGGCGTGCAGAAGCCGCGGGAAGGATGAGACGTTCAGATCCGCGTCTCTACGATGAGGCAGAGAGGTGAACGCGAGGTTCCCCGAAGGGAACTCGCAACTATAGCATGCGCGTCTCCACGCGCCCAAAGCGGGTAGCCGGGGGCGCGCGTCAGGGGTACGGTCGCGGTGTCGTCCGATTCCGGTGGAAAGAGGCGGTGCCGCGATCTCCAGGCCCCAAGCCGCAGTCACCCTGCCCAGTCCGCGCAGGGTGCAAGGCACGTACTACACGCTGATGCTCGGCAACACCCTCGCCGCGTCGCTCATCTGGGGCGTCAACACGCTGTTCCTGCTCGACGCCGGGCTCTCCAACCTCGAGGCATTCGCAGCGAATGCCTTCTTCAGTGCCGGGATGCTCATCTTCGAGATCCCCACGGGCGTCGTGGCGGACACCGTCGGACGTCGGGCGTCGTACCTGCTCGGCACGGTCACGCTGGCCGTGACGACGATCCTGTATTGGATGCTGTGGGTCTGGCAATCGCCGTTCTGGGCGTGGGCGCTCGTGTCGGTGCTGCTCGGTCTCGGCTTCACGTTCTTCTCGGGAGCTGTGGATGCGTGGCTCGTCGACGCGTTGAAGGCGACCAGCTACACGGGCAGCCTCGAGACCGTCTTCGGTCGGGCGCAGATCGTGGGCGGCGTCGCGATGCTGTCGGGTTCCGTGCTGGGCGGTGTCATCGCCCAGGTGACGAACCTCGGCGTTCCCTTCCTGCTCCGCGGCGCCATCCTGCTGGTGATGTTCGTCGTCGCCGCGCTGCTGATGCGTGACCTGGGCTTCACACCGGATCGGAGCGAGAGCCCGTTGCGCGCGACCCGCACCGTCCTGCGCGCCTCGATCCGCTACGGCCTCGGCGATCCCCCCGTGCGCTGGCTGATGCTCGCGAGCCCGTTCACCGCAGGCGTCGGCATCTATGTGTTCTATGCGCTGCAGCCCTACCTCCTGGAGCTGTGGGGCGACAAGGAGGCGTACACCGTCGCCGGACTCGCGGCGGCGCTGGTGTCGGGCACCGCCATCCTCGGCGGCACCCTCGCCCCCTGGGTGCGCAAGCTCTTCCGCCGGCGCACCTCGACGATCCTGCTCGCGACGATCACCAGCGCCCTGGTGCTGGTCGGCATCGGATTCGTGCGCAACTTCTGGGTCGCCGTCGTGCTCGTCGCGCTCTGGGGGGTCGCGTCGGCGATCGACGACCCCGTGCATCGCGCCTACCTCAACGACATGATCCCGTCGAAGCAGCGCGCCACCGTCCTCTCATTCGATTCGCTCATGGGCTCCGCCGGCGGCGTCGCCGTCCAGCCGGTGCTGGGACGGGTGGCGGACGTCGGCGGCTACGGCGCGTCGCTGGTCTGGAGCGGCGTGATCTCTGCGGTGGCCGTCCCCTTCATCCTGTTGAGCCGTGCGCAGAGGCCCGCCGCCGACACGGCGCGCGAGGTCACACCTCAGACGCCCCAGTAGGTCAGGACGGCCTCGCAGAAGTCGTCGTTCGTGCCCGTCGAGCCGAAGATCTGCTCCTGGTCGATCACCTCGTCGGTCGCGGTGTCGATGGTCAGGCGCAACCGGATCTGCCCGGAGTTCTTTGCGAGGAGCTTGCCGTCGCTGCCGATGGTCCGCTCACCGCCGGTGAGGAGCTGGGTGACGGTGAGCGTCCCGTCGCCGTTGTCGACGACCTTGTGGTCCTTGGAGAGGGTGTTGGGCTGGATGTCGGTGACGGTCATCCCGTTGTAGGTGAACGTGCGCACGACGGTGAGCTTCTCGTGGAACCACAACAGCCCGTCCTTGCCCCGATTCGTGACGACGCCGGACCCGGTCTGGTCGTAGGTGAACGTGGGCTGCAGCCCGACGCCGCAGAAGTCGTCTGCGACGCCGCTGTCCGAGAAGTCGAGACTGTAGCGCTCGAGGACGCCCGCATTCGCTGGGGCGGCCGCGGCGATGACGAGTCCGCCGGCGAGGAGCGCGGCGGCGAGGGGAGTGAGCTTCCTGAACATGGTGGTGCCCTTCGGGTGAGCGGACATGCGGACGGACGGTGTCCGCGCACGGTCACGCGCAGTTTCCCGAGAGGACCGGCTGCGTTGACGCCCTCCTTGCGCCAGAGGGTACTCCGGAGGTCGACGCGCCGACAGGTCGCCCGAGTGTCAGAGCTCGCGTGGGCGGCGGGGGTCGCGTGTGGGGATCAGCAGCACGATGCCGAGCAGCAGACTGACGCCGAGGGCGATCATCTCCCCGACGGCGTCGAGCATCGGCATGTGGCTCAGGTGAAGCGCGTGGTAGGCGAAATGCAGCGCGCCGAAGATCGTCCACGCGATCCCGAGGACGCGATAAGCAAGTTCGCTGCGCCAGATGAGGCATCCGATGCTGGCTCCCCCGAGGGCGAGATACATCGCTCCGACGTCGCGGATGAGGTGCTCGTTGAACGGGCCGTCGACGGAGACCCACGATCCGAGAACTCCTGGGAAGGAGTCATAGAAGGACTGGGGAAAGAAGTACGCCCACACCCCGACGAAGCAGGCGAGGAGTGCGGACAGCGCGGCGGCCGCGGCGTGTAGTCGTCTCACACACACTTCGACGACGCAGCTCGCCGGAATGTGTCATCGCATCGCGGACTCACCACTCACGCGAGTCGCCCGAGTTGTCGTGGCCCAAGCGCAGGAAGCCGGGCACACCGGGGCGGTGGTGGGTCCTCCCGCCGTCGACGGGGGCCGTCTCGTGCCCGGCCAACTGGTGGATCCACGGCGGCTGCTGCTCCAGCGTCACCGACCCCGCCCCGGTCGTGAAGTATGCGGCGATGGGAGGACTCGCGACGAACGCAGCGGCCACGACGACGCCATCGCGGATGCGCACCAGCGCATCGCGTGCCAGCAGATCGCGCATGAGCGTGGCGAACGCGCCGGGATCGACGGATGCTGCCTCCCTCGGCGCGCCCGGCACCTCCGCGCTCAGCTGGCCGACGACCGCCTCACGCTGCGCGGTGGAAAGCCGGAAGTAGGCGGCGGCGTACGCGTTGTCAGCGACGCTCGCCGGCACGTTCCCGAGGACGTACGCGTATCGCGCGATCTGCTCGTCCGGGGTGATCGGCTGCTGAGCATGCCGCTTCTTCACGGTTCCTCCCACATGATGAGCGCCAGAGTACGCTCACCGTCGACCACCGTCGATGACCGGTGCACGGTCCAGCGCCGAGGTCAGGCTCGTGTTCACGCGAGCCTGTACTCCGCGCCAGGAGTCAGTACCGCAGGCGGTAACGAAGGTGCACCACTCCCCCCTCGCCCGAAAGGGCTCTGACCCTCTCGAGTTCCGTGGGTCGATGGCTCGATGCTTCGAACAGCCGGCGCCCTTCCCCGAGCAGCACGGGGACCAGGTGGATCTCGATCTGGTCCAGCAGCCGGGCGGCGATCGCGCGCTGCGCCGTGGTGGCGCCGTGCACCAGCACATCCTGATCTCCGGCGGCACGTCGAGCCTCACCGAAGGCCTCCGCGATGTCGTTCGTGTACGTCACGAGCGGCAACGAGCTCGCCCATGCCGGAACCGGCCGACGACTGAGCACCCAGATCGGCACACCGTCGTGATGGTCACCGTCCCAGCCCTGGGCAGGTTCGAAGGTGCCGCGGCCGGCCACCACAGCGCCGGTGGACATGAACTCCTCCACGATCCGGGAGTTCACCGCACCTTCGGGCGGGAACGCCCACTCATGGAGCCTGTCGCCGCCGTCGCCGAGTCCGTTCTCATCGGTCTCGTTCGGCCCGGCGATGTAGCCGTCGAGCGACATGGACATGTACAGCACGGTGTCACCCATTCCGACTCCGATCTTGGTCGATAGACGAATTGTCCACCCGTGCGCGTGGCCGCGGAGAGCCGATCGGCGCTGGGGTGCGTGCCGGTACGAGCGGGTCAGGCTCGCACCGCGGTCATGGTCTGGCGTCGCCGGCGGTGGGAGACTCCCGGTATGACCACGCCGTTGGTGGATCTGCTGGGCACGCACATCAAGTGGGGCACGGTCCCGGGCGCCGTCGCCGTGCTCGCCGTCGGCGACGAACCCGTCGAACCCGTCGCGGTCGGTCGCGCCGCGGTCGGCGGAGCGGAGATGCGCCCGGACGCGATCATGCGGATACAGTCCATGACGAAGGCGATCACCAGCGTCTCGGCGCTGCGTCTGGTCGCGTCCGGCCGCCTGGGGCTCGACGACAGCGTCGAACCCTGGCTGCCTGAGCTCGCCGAACGCCGTGTGCTGGTCTCGCCGGACGCGATGCTCTCCGACACGGTGCCCGCGTCGCGGCCGATCACTCTGCGCGATCTTCTGACCAACACCAGCGGATACGGGATGATCCCCGTCCCTTCGCCGCTGCAGCAGGCGATGGCCGAGAACGGCACCGAGGCGGGCGCCGATCCTGTCGCGATGGGCGCCGACGAGTGGCTGGCGCGGCTGGCCGAACTGCCGCTCGCCTTCCAACCGGGACAGGGATGGCGCTATCACCACTCGTTCGCCATCCTGGGCATCCTCATCTCCCGCGTCACCGGTCGCCCGACCGGCGATCATCTCCGCGACGACCTGACCGGTCCGCTCGGAATGGTGGACACGGCGTTCTGGGCTCCGCTCGACCAGGCCCATCGGCTGCCTGCCGCATACCGGCACACCGATGACGGACTGACCGAGACCGAACCGGCCGGAGGCGGGTTCTACGCCGGCGCCCCACCCTTCGACGTCAGTCACGCCGAACTGGTCTCGACCGCCGACGACTACCTGGCATTCCTGCGGATGCTGGTGCACGGCGGAATCGCGCAGACCGGCGACGCCCGGGGAGAGCGCATGCTGCCCGCCGACCTCGCCGCCGCCATGATCCGCGACCAGACCCCGCCCGCGGCCAAAGCCCCGGACAGCTTCTTCTCCCCGACCTTCTGGGACGAGATGGGATGGGGGTTCGGGGTCGGCATCGAGGCGACCGGCCCGCACGCCGGGCGGTTCACCTGGTCTGGTGGACAAGGAACCAACTTCTCCGTCGACCCCGACGGCACGATCGGGATCCTTCTCACCCAGGTCGAACTCGGCGATCCCGTCATCGAGCTGATCAGAGAGTTCCAGACGCTGCACGGATGACCCGAGGGCATGGCCCGCACTCAGCGGCGAGGGATGAGACGAAGGGTGGATGCCGCGGCTTCCGCGGTCACCATGCTCCGGGCTGCGAGATCGCCGTACTTGCTGCGGTATGCGGCATCGACGGTCGCAGCATCCGTGTCACCGATCCCTTCGACGGTCACGTCGACCGTGGTGTCGCCGACACGGACCCGTGCCGCCCCCGATCGCACGGCCCCGCCGTACCAACCGGTCTCGCGCCGATGCCACGTGCGAACGAAGACCTCGGCCCCGGCGACCACGACCCAGATCGTCGTCCAGCGGCCGAAGCCGCCGTCGCCGCGCGACGCCGAGACCTCGATCTCGATCGCTCCCGAAAGGACGCGCAACTCCTCGGACGACCACTCTCGCGATGGCTTCGAGGTCATGTGCGCCATTCTCAACCGGCGGCGGCGCCTTCGCCACCCGCGATGAGACCGCGCCGCAAGGCGACGATGGACGACGCGCACTGCGGTGAGAGCGCCCGCGCCCTGAGTGAGCACGGGTGATCAGCGAGGCAAGGGGTCGGGTCCCGTTGCCGTGACCAGACGTTGCGGGATCCACCCCTCCACATGATTGATGCCGTCGAACGTGCCGCCCTGCAGTTCCACCACCGCACGCAGCGACCGGCGGTGGAACTTCACGTGGGTGAAGTCCTCGAAGAGGATGTAGTACGGCTCGTTCCACTCGTTCTGGAACTGCTGTCCTGTCAGCACTGCCCGATGCTGCCGAGAGAAGGCGTCGACGTCGTCGCCGATCACCACGCCGAAGTGCTCCATCCCCATCTTGTACACACGCTGGTGCACCGGAGGGATGAGCTCGATCAGCGGAATCTCCTTCCCACCACCGGCTCTCAGCGGTTCGGCGAGCAGGATCAGGGAGATCGGCCGCCCGTTCCACACGTTCTCGAAACTGGCCACCGCATGGCGTTCGAGGAGTGTCCGCTGGTGAACGTAGAGCTCCCACTCCGGGACCCGCACCGCGAGGTGGCCAAGCTCGTACGCCGAAATGTCGATGCCCCGCTCGCGCAGGCGGGCTCCCTGCCGGGCGACGAAGCCCGCGTAGTCGCCGATCACGTCGGCCACAGGATCGACCATCACCGCCTCCTTCCACCCGCCGGGCGGCTCGGATGCGGCGAAAGTAGCAGGCTGCAGCTCGCCGAGCCAGCCCTCATCGCCGATCACGGGACGTGTAACGCGTGTTACATTTGCACGCGTGACGGATCTGCACCATCGGCGAGGAGCGCTGGCGCCGCTGTATCTCGCCGGGTTCACGACCGCGTTCGGTGCCCATGGCGTGGCCAGCGTCCTGGGGGCCGAATCCGAAGACATCGGCCTCTCCCTCCTCGGGCTCGGAGCGGTGCTGGCCCTGTACGACGTCGCCGAGGTGTTCCTCAAGCCGATCTTCGGCGCGCTGAGCGACAGGATCGGCGCGAAACCGGTCATCGTCGGCGGCCTCCTGGCCTTCGTGACTGCGTCGCTGCTCGCTCTCACCAGCCCCGCCCCGCTCGTTCTGGCCTTGGCCCGGCTGGGGCAGGGCGCCGCCGCAGCCGCCTTCTCCCCGGCATCCTCCGCCGCCGTCGCGCGGCTGGCGGGCAAGGAGCGGCTGGGCAAGTACTTCGGCCGCTACGGCGCGTGGAAGAGCCTCGGATACGTGCTGGGGCCGCTCATCGGCGTCGCTCTGGTCTACGCGCTCGGCATCCAGGCCCTCTACATCGCACTCGGCGCCCTGGCCGCCGGCGCCGCGGTCTGGGTATTGCTCGCCATGCCCGCGCTCCCCGTCATGCCGCGGCCCCGCTACACGATCCTCGATCTCGTCCGGCAGACCACCGAGCGCAGCTTCCTCGTGCCCACCCTCCTGCTGGCCACCAGCACGGCCGTTCTCGGCGTGGCGGTCGGATTCCTGCCGCTTCTCGCGACGCGGCTCGGCCTGCACCCCCTGACCGGAGCGGCCGCGGTAGCCGTACTCGCCCTCGTCTCGACGGTCGCCCAGCCCGTGATCGGACGACTGCGGGACGCCGGACGCCTCACCACCCGTCTCGGCACGACGGCCGGCCTCGCGATCGCGGCCGCGACGACGGTGCCCCTCGCGCTCGCCCCCTCGATCATGACGCTGTTCACGGCCGCCGTCGCATACGGCCTGATGGTGGGAACCGTCACGCCGCTCGCCTTCGCGCACCTCGCCGCGGCCACGCCGGAGGAGCGCATGGGACGGACGATGGGCAACGCGGAGCTCGGTCGAGAGCTCGGCGACGCCGGCGGCCCCCTCCTCGTCGGTGCCGTGGCCACCGCGTGGACGCTCCCTGCCGCGCTCCTCGTCCTCGCCGGCGTCACGGTCGGCGCCGGCACGATCGGCTGGACGACCCTCGGCGCACGAGCGAAGGACGCCGACACGGCGTGACCGTGGTGGGGACTCGCCACCGCGGTCGCCGGCGGCGTATCGGTTGGTCACCGGCGCCCGGGATAATGCGGTGCATGACGGTGCGGGTGTGCCGTCATGAAGGGAGCTGACGGTGATGGATGGCGTGCCGGTCGAAGGTCTGCGGGAGTACATCGAGCATCTGCGTCAGGAGGGCTACTCGGTGCGCGACGGGCACACCGCGGATCCGGATCTGATCGACCCGCACGGGAACCCGGTCTACACCTGGCAGGAGGGCTATCCGTACGGCGACCTGATGGACCGCGACGCGTACGAGTTCGAGAAGTACCGGCTGCAGATCGAGCTGCTCAAGTTCCAGTACTGGCTGGAAGACAACGGCCGGCGGGCGATCATCCTGTTCGAAGGACGGGATGCCGCGGGCAAGGGCGGCACCATCAAGCGCTTCACTGAGCACCTCAACCCCCGCACCGCGCGGGTCGTCGCGCTCAGCAAGCCGACCGAGCGGGAACTCGGGCAGTGGTACTTCCAGCGCTACATCGAACACCTGCCGACGGCGGGCGAGATCGTGATGTTCGACCGCTCCTGGTACAACCGGGCGGGGGTGGAACGTGTGATGGGCTTCTGCACCGACGAGGAGTACCAGCAGTTCATGACGCAGGCGCCTCAATTCGAGCGGATGCTGGTGGACTCCGGCATCCACGTCACCAAGTTCTGGTTCTCGGTGTCGCGCACCGAGCAGCGCACGCGGTTCGCGATCCGCCAGCTCGACCCGGTGAGGCGCTGGAAGCTGTCGCCGATGGACCTGGCATCGCTCGACCGCTGGGAGGACTACACCCGCGCGAAGGAGGAGATGTTCCGTCGCACCGATAAGAAGCACGGTCCCTGGATCATCGTGCGCTCCAACGACAAGAAGCGCGCCCGCCTGAACGCGATGCGCTTCTTCCTCCGCCAGTTCGACTACGACGGACGCGACGACAAGGTCATCGGCACGCCCGACCCGCGCCTGGTGATGCGCGGCATCCGCGAGACCGCCGACGAGTAGCGAAGAGCGGCGCAAGAGAAGTTGCCGTCGGGGCATCCGTCGCCCAAGCTGTTGCGATGAGCGCTGCGCTGGACGATGGCCCGTTCTTCCATGGCACGAAAGCCGACCTGCGGATCGGTGATCTCCTGACCGCGGGCTTCCGCTCGAACTATCGGCCGGAGATCGTCATGAATCACGTCTACTTCACCGCGCTGCCCGACGGCGCCGGTCTGGCTGCCGAACTCGCACCCGGTGGCGGCGCGCCCCGTGTGTACATCGTCGAGCCCACCGGAGAGTTCGAGAACGATCCGAACGTCACCGACAAGAAGTTCCCCGGCAACCCCACCCGCTCGTACCGCAGCGCCTCGCCATTGAAGGTCGTCGGCGAGACCGATGACTGGACCCGCCAGACCCCCGAAGCTCTCCGCGCATGGCGCGACCGGCTCGCAGCGCTCGCCGCGGATGAGCGCGGCGAGATCATCAACTGACGCGACGGAACACCCGCACGCCGGACGCCCGCGCGACGACCCCTGTTGACCGCCCTCGAAGGTGGGTCCAGGATGGGGACCGTTCGGCGCCATGAGGGGTATCGCGCCGACCTCGCCGGGGGTCTCCTCGGTCGGATACGTCAGCTACAAGGGAGTAGAGATGTTCCGTAAGGCTGCTGTCGCCACCGTGTCGGCTCTCGTTCTGACCGGGCTGGTTGCCGCTCCGAGTTACGCGAGTCCACCGACGCCGAGCGGCGACGACCGACTCGCGGTGTACTCGGGCACCGTCGATGCCGATGGCCTCGCCGCCATCGTCGACCTCGGCGTCGACCGCAGCGAGCTCGTCATGACGCCCAGTGCGGACGGTTCCGGGCTCGTCGACGTGCAGGTCATCCTGAGCGGCGGCCAGGTCGATGCCCTCGCGGCCGGGGGCACCGATCTGCAGGTCCAGGCCGACCCGTCCCGTCAGCGTCGGTCGCTCCAGCAGACCGACGGCGTCTTCCGGATGTACAGCGGCGACGGCGGCATCCTCGAAGAGCTCATGGCGCAGGCTGCCGCGCACCCCAAGATCGCCGAGTTCCGCGTCATCGGTGAGACGGCCCAAGGCAAGGAGATCGGCGCCGTGCGCGTGACCAAGAACGTGGCGAAGACCAAGGACGGCAAGAAGCCGACCACGGTGTACGTCGCCGCCCAGCACGCTCGCGAGTGGATCACGCCCGAGATGGTGCGCCGGCTGCTCGACCTCTATCTGAGCCAGTACGGCACCGACGACCGCATCACCGATCTGGTGGACGACACCGAGCTGTGGTTCGTCCCCGTCGCGAACCCGGATGGCTACGACTTCACGTTCGAGGACGGCCAGCGGCTGTGGCGCAAGAACCTCCGCGACAACGACGGGAACGGTGAGATCACGGTCGGCGACGGTGTCGATCTGAACCGCAACTCGGCGACGCGGTGGGGCTACGACAACGAGGGCTCCTCGCCGAACCCTGCGAGCGACACCTACCGCGGGCCCTCGCCGGCATCCGAACCCGAGACGCAGGCGCTCGACGGACTGTTCGCCGACATCACGCCGCAGTTCATGATCAACTACCACTCCGCCGCCGAACTTCTGCTGCACGGCATCGGCTGGCAGGTGGCGACGCCCTCGCCGGATGACGTGATCTACGAGGCCATGGTGGGCGACGACGAGAACCCCGCGGTCCCCGGCTACGACCCCGACATCTCGGCGGAGCTCTACACGACCAACGGCGACCTCGACTCGCACATGCAGGAGGCGCACGGGACGCTGGGCTTCACCCCGGAGATGTCGACGTGCGAGGCGGCCGTGAACTCCGTCCCCGACGACGACTGGACCGAGGACGATTGCCAGTTCCTGGGCTTCGACTTCCCCGACGACGAGGCCCTCATCCAGGCCGAGTTCGAGAAGAACATCCCCTTCGCTCTGGCCGTGGCCGAGTCGGCGATCGACCCCGACGACCCCGTCTCCGTCGTGGGCCGCGACGCGGAGGACTTCCGTGTCGACTCGTTCACGGTGTCGTACGGCGACCCGCAGACCGTGGCGGTCTGGGCGAAGAAGGCGCTGAAGGCCAAGAAGATGACCTACTCGATCAACGGCGGAAGGCCCCAGAAGGTGGACGTCACCGAGTGGGCCGGCGGCGAGCGCTACGGGTCAGAGAACGTGGACTACTACGCCGAGTACCGCGGCGTCGTGACGGGCGCGAAACCGGGTGACACCGTCGAGGTGTGGTTCACCGGCACGGCCACAGGCAAGGACATCCCGAAGGGCCAGCAGGGGGCGGGCCCGCGCGAGAGCGAGCACTTCACGTACACGGTCGCGCAAGACACCGGAAACTCCGTGCTGATCGTCGCTAACGAGGACTACACCGGCGTGAACCCGACCTACCCGGCGGGCACGAACGCGCCGAAGTACGTCGGCGAGTACGTCGATGCCCTGGTCGCCAACGGCGTCACCCCCGACGTGTGGGATGTCGACGCGCAGGGCGTCCCCCACGACCTCGGCGTGCTGGGTCACTACGACGCGGTGCTCTGGTACCTCGGCGACAACCGGCTGACCCAGGATCCCGAGGATGAGCTCACGCAGTACGGGTCTGCGCAGCTTCCCGACCTCTCGGTCGCCGAACGGCAGCAGTACCTGACCATCGCCATGCGGGACTATCTCAACGAGGGCGGCAAGGTCGCCTACACCGGTGAGACCACGGCCTACTACGGCATCGGCGCGAGCATGTTCGGCGGCATCTACTACGGTCTGGACGGCCACCCCGATCAGGACTGCGTGGTCACCGTCGATCCGTTCGCGGACTGCCTGCTCCTGGCCGACGACTTCACCCAGTACTGGATGGGTGCGTACGATCGCGCGCCGCTGGCGGCCGAGGGCGTGGCGGGCACCGCTGAGCCGCTCGACGGCTTCCAGGCCCTGTTCGGCGGACCGGCCACGGTCGACAATCCGATCGAGGAGGTCGGCGCCTTCACTCCGACCAGCGAACGACTGCCGGTCGCCGACTTCCCGCAGTTCGAGAGCTGGGCGGCGGCGGACTACACCGATGTGACGGGCAGGCTCGTCGCGGTCGAGGGAGCCCTGGCAGCCGCGGCCACGCACGTCGACGACGGCTACCAGCGATTGGGGCGGACCTTCGACCTCACCGGCGTGACCGCCGCCGACGCGCCGAGGTTCGAGGCGCACATCGCCTACGACACCGAAGAAGGCTACGACAACGTGATCGTGGAGGTGCACACGGTCGGTTCGGATGACTGGACGACCCTCCCCGACCTCAACGGCAACACCTCCACCGACGTCCCGACGGAGTGCGAAGCGGGCTTCTACATGGGCGAGCACGCGCAGCTCGAGCACTACCTCACGCTCGGCGACCCCTGCCTGCCCACGGGCACGACAGGCCAATGGAACTCCTTCACCGGCACGTCGGGCGGCTGGATTCCCGTGGCGTTCGATCTCAGCGCGTACGCGGGCAAGAACATCGAGGTGGTCGTGAGTTACGTCACCGACCCGTCCACCGGCGGTGCTGGCCTCATCGTCGACGACACCAGGCTCGTCGTCGGGGGAGCGCCGACGCAGGCCGAGGGCTTCGAAGCCGGCTTCGGCGCCTGGTCGGTGCTCGGTGCGCCCGACGGGAGCCCCGCGAACGCGAGCGACTTCGAGATCGCGGACGGCCTCGGCGACGTCGTCGCGGTCACGGCGACGCCCGACACCCTGCTCTTCGGCTTCGGCCTCGAGCAGCTCGAGTCGGATGCCGCTCGTGCCGACGTCGTCGCGCGGATGCTGGCGCACTTCGCCGGATAGTCGTCGGGTGACGGATGCTGCGCCCCGGGGTTCGCCCTTCGGCGCAGCATCCGTCACCAGACGCAAGAGGCCGCGCCGCCCCTGAAGGGACGACGCGGCCTCTGGTGCGGAGCGGTGTGTCAGAGCGTCGCGGCGAACGGATCGAAGTCCGCGGGCACCGACGGCACGGAGTCGACGGTGGTGCCGATCTCGATGGACTGGCCGGACTCGACGGACTGCTCTGCGGAGAGCATGACGTCGAGCACGTGGAGTCCGAGCTGGCCGCTGGCGACGTGCGGGCGGTCCTCGGCGATGGCGCGCACCATGTCGAGGAGGCCGAGGCCGCGCCCGACGACGGCGCCCTGCTGCGGGACGTCGATCCACTCCTGCTCGAACTTCGCACCGTCGCGCAGCACGCCGAGCGGCTTCACGTAGGCGATGCGGCCCTCGAACTGGTTGGGGTCGGGCAGCACGATCGTGCCTTCGGTGCCGTGCACCTCGAAGACGCCGTGGCGCTCGAGTGCCGAGTCGAAGCTCAGCAGGCTCTGCGCCTGCTGACCCGCCTCGAACACCGTCGTCAGCTGAACCGTCGTCGGCACCTCCACGGTGAAGTTGGTGCCGGCGATGGGGCCGAGGTGGACCGTGCGCTCGTCGCGCGCACGCAGTCCCGCCGCGAACACGCGGGCCACCGGTCCGAGGAGGCTCACCAGACCGCTGATGTAGTACGGCCCCATGTCCAGCAGCGGGCCGGCGCCCGTGCTGAAGAGGAACGCGGGATCCGGATGCCACAGGTCGGGGCCCTGCGTCTGGAACGCGGTCTGCGCGAACAGCGGCTCGCCGATCACGCCTTCCGCGATCGCGCGCTTGGCCGTCTGGAAGCCCGGTCCGAGGATCGTGTCGGGCGCCGAGCCGACGCGCAGCCCGGCGGCGTCCGCGGCCGCCAGGATGCGGGAGACGTCACCGATGTCGAGCCCGACCGGCTTCTCAGTCCACACGTGCTTGCCGGCGTTGATCGCGGCCTCGGAGACCTCGACGTGCGCCGCCGGAATGGTGAGGTTCACGACGACCTGGACGTCCGGGTGGTCGAGCACCGCAGAGGCATCGCCGTGAACCGGCACGCCGTACTCATCGGCCTTGTTCTGCGCGCGGTCCGGCAGCAGGTCGCCGACAGCCAGGACCTCGACGTCCGGGAAGGACGTGAGGTTCTTGAGATACGTGTCGCTGATGACGCCGGCGCCGATGATGCCGACTCCGACGCGGGTCATCGGACGAAGCCGCCGTCCTGCAGGAACGCGTACGACGCCGCGATGTCGGCGAAGACGTCGCCCGGAGCGTTGTCGTACTCGATGACCGCGTACTTCACCGAGGTGGCGGCATTCAGCGCGTCGGAGAGCGCGACGACGCCGTCGCCCGGGTGGGTCTGCTGCAGGCTCTTCGAGGTGAAGGCCGGCGCGTCCGGGGCGAACGGGTTGCTGGCGGGCACCAGTCCGTCCTTGATGTGGAGCGCGACGAGGCGGTCGCCGATCGCACGGGTCAGCGCCGTGACGTCCTGTCCGCCCACGGCGGCCCAGTACAGGTCGAGCTCGATGGCGACGCGGTCGTCGGTCAGCTCGAGGAAGCGCTCGAACGCGGTCTGGCCGCCGAACGAGGCCAGGAACTCCTGCGCGTGGTTGTGGTAGCCGACCGTGAGACCGAACCCGGCGGCGATGTCGACGAGGTCGTTGAGGCGGCGAGCGGTGTCGGCGACGCCTTCCTCGGTCAGCCAGCGGTCGGTCGGCACCATCGGGTCGATGACCGTGGTGGCGCCGATCGTCGCGGCTGCCTCGAAGACGACCTCCGGAGCGGGCGTGGGGATCGAGCCGTCCGGAGTCCACAGCTCGTCCGACAGCAGCGGGGCGTGACCGGTGGGCGACGCGAGGCCGGCCGCGTCCAGTGCCGCGCGGATCTCCTGCGGGCGACGGACGAAGTCGAAGGCCTCGACGTTCTTCAGACCGATCGCGGCGAGCTTGTCCAGCGAGCCGGACATGTCGGCGGAGAAGGCGGCGGCCAGGGTGTAGAGCTGCACCGAGCTCTCGGGTCGAGTCACTTCGGACCCCTTTCGTACATCTTCGTGCGGATCGGCTGAACCGTGCCAAGGCAGATTAGCACAAAACCTCCACGTGGAGGTTTTTACCTCGCTTGTCCACCCGTGAAGGGCGGCGGGCGGCCGGCGCATCCGCGTGAGAGCCCTCGCCCGGCGGAGGGATGATGGACTCATGCCGGCCGCTCACCGTCCCGGACTTCGCATCAACGCGCGGGTCACCATCCCGGAGTCCGAGTTGTCCTGGCGGTTCTCGCGTTCCTCGGGCCCGGGCGGGCAAGGCGTGAACACGGCCGACTCCCGTGCGGAACTCGTCTGGGATGCGGCAGCATCAGCCGCCCTCTCCCCCGTTCAGCGAGAGCGCCTCCTCACGCACTTGCACGGCCGCTTGGTGGGCGGAGTGCTGACGATCGCGGCGTCCGAGCACCGCGAGCAATTGCGCAACCGAGATGCCGCACGCGCACGGCTGGCCGCAGTCGTCGCCGACGCCCTGCGGCCGCCCCCACCGGCGCGACGAGCCACCATACCCAGTCGCGGAGCCAAGGAGCGACGCCTGAAGGCGAAGAAACAGCGAACCGACGTCAAGCGGCTCCGTCGACCACCCGACGACTGATCACCGACGCGGTGCTTCTCCCGCAGGCCTCAGTCGCGGGACGTCGCGTTCACACTGCCCGAGCGTTCCTGTCCGCTCAGGCGCGCGATCGCGGCCATCATGCGCTCGGTGATCTCGCGACGAGCCTTGCCGTCCGGCACGCCCTCGAGGTCGGCCAAGTCGAGCGGTTCTCCGAAGCGCACCTCCAGGCGCGGCTTTCCCGGCAGCAGGTGGCTGAGCGGCTTGACGGTGCCGGTCCCGATCAGTCCGACGGGCACGACCGCGGCACCTGTGTCGCGGGCCATCCACGCCGCGCCACCGTGACCCTGGTGCAGCTTCCCGTCGCGGGAGCGGGTCCCCTCGGGGAACACCGCGAACACGCTCCCGGCCCGCAGGATGCTGCTGCCCGCGTCGAGCGCGGCGCGGGCGTCGCGACCGGTCGCCCGGTACACCGGGACACCGCCGATCGAGGTGAAGAACCAGCGCTTGACGCGGCCGAGCACCCCGGAGCCCGTGAAGTACGACGACTTGATGAGGAACTGCACAGGGCGGGCCGCGGAGGTCGGGATGATCACCGTGTCGAGCGACGCGAGGTGGTTGCTCGCCAGCAGCACCGGCCCATGCTCAGGCACGTTCCCTCGACCGACGATGCGCGGGCGGTACATCAGCCAGAACAACGGCCGCAGGACCACCCGCCCGAGGAAGTAGATGGCGCCGGGTCGCGGTGCAGGGCCGGGGTTCGGAGGTACAGGCGCTGTCACCTCGCCACCCTATCCGTCATCGTCGGGTGCGATCCGCGTGCGGGAGAGGGTGATCGGCGGTGACTGCCGCGCTCCGCACGGGGTGCGTCCTTGCGTGCAGCGAACGCCGCGAGCACTTCGCCCCACTGACGCGGACTGCGCTCACGTCAGCACGTCTCGGGTCGTGAACCGCCAGACCGCGAGTGCCCCCGCGACGACGATCCAGACCGCTTGCAGAAGAGCGTTGTCGAGGAACGAGTCCCACGAGATCGGCGAGCGCAGCAGGTCGCCGAAGTCGAGCCAACGGTCGGTGAAGAGGTAGGGGTGAACCGCCGACAGCTGCGGGATCTGGCCGACGATCTGCGCCGCGACAGCGAGGATCGCGGTGGCCGCCATGGCGCCGACCGGCACCGTCGTGAGGGTCGAGAGCAGCACGCCGATCGCCGCGAGCCCCAGCATCGATACCGACACGTCCGCGACGACGGCAAGACACCGAGCCAGCCCCTCGGCGAGGCTCACCTGTGTTCCGCTCAGCAGGGTCAGCGGGCCGGCGCCGAAGAGGATCGCGCCGACGATCACGCCCACCGCGACCACCGCGAAGGTCGCGATCACGCAGAAGACAGCGGCGGCGACGTACTTGACCGCGAGGAGCGCGACCCGCCCCGATGGCGCGACGAGCAGGTAGCGGAGGGTGCCGAGGCTCGCCTCGCCGGCGATCGTGTCGCCGGCGACCACGCTGATCGTGAGCGGGAGGAAGAGCGGGATCGCGATCGTCAGCGCGGCAAGGCCGACGAAGACGCCGTTGTCGGTGATCTGGTCGAGGAACGCCGGCCCGCGGCCCGCACGGGTGCCGCCCGCGATCCGCACCGCGACGCCGAGGAGGATGGGGACGAGGCACAGCGCTCCGAGCATCATCCACGTGCGAAGCCGGCGGAAGAGCGTCGCCAGCTCACTTCCGAGAAGACCTGGAACCCCGCTCCCGCGCGCAACGCTGCCCGCCCCAGACGCCGTCGGAGCAGTGTCCGTCGGGCCCGTGGCGGCATCACGCGACGACATCGAAGCCCTGCCCCGTCAGCTCGACGAATCGGTCCTCGAGGCTCGTCCTCTCGACCGTGATGCCGCGCACCCGCACGTCGGCGCGCACGAGGGCGGCGACGAGGTCTTCAGGCTCGGGTCCGTGCTCGCCGAGCGTGCCGACGAGGGTGAAGGGCGCAGCATCCGTCGTCTGAATCCCCGCGTTCGCGAGCACTTCTCTCGCGCGCGCGACATCAGGGGTCTGCAGCTGCAGGCGGCCTGTGCCGTCGCCGCGGCGCAGCTCGTCGAGCGTGCCCGATGCGACGAGCCGCCCCGCGCTCATGATCCCGGCGTGCGTGCACACCTGCTCGACCTCGGCGAGCAGGTGGCTCGAGACGAACACGGTCGCCCCCTCGCCGGCCAGCGAGCGGATGAGCCCGCGCACCTCACGTGTCCCCTGCGGGTCGAGTCCGTTCGTCGGCTCGTCCAGCACGAGCAGCGCGCGGGGAGTGAGCAGGGCGTTGGCGATGCCGAGGCGCTGCTTCATCCCGAGCGAGTACGCGTGCACCTTCTTGTCGGCCGCCGTGGTCAGTCCGACGCGCTCGAGCGCCTCCTCGACACGTCGACGGCGGGACGTGGATGCTGTGTGCCGGGCGGCCGCGTCGAACCGGTGCAGATTCTGCCTGCCGGTGAGGAACGGCGCGAACGCCGGACCCTCGACGAGTGCGCCGACCTGCGGAAGCACGGCGTGAAGTGCGTCGGGGACGGGCTGCCCCAGGACGCGGGCCTCACCCGCGGTCGGGCGGACGAGGCCGAGGAGCATCCGGATCGTCGTCGTCTTGCCCGATCCGTTCGGCCCGAGGAACCCGAAGACCGAACCGTGCGGCACGTCGAGCGCGACAGCATCCACCGCCGTCTGCGCGCCGAACCTCTTGGTCAGACCGGAGGTCTGGATCGCGAGATCAGCCACCGCGGGCTCAGTCGCCGGCCGCGACGTGGGCGAGGTGATCGGCGCTGACGGCACCTGCGAACACGCGTCCGTCGTCGGCGAAGTACACCGTCACGAGCGCCGTCTCGAGCACGCGGCCACCCGCGACCGGACGGGTCAGGCTCTCGAGTGTCGCCTGCTGCTCGCTTGTCGCACCCGAGGTGCTCGTGTCGGCCGGCGACAACTCGACGACGGCGGTCCAGCCTTGGCCATGCACGATCGGCTGATGCGCGGCATCCATCCCCGTATCGCCCTGGCCGGGCGTCGCTGCGTGGTCCGGGGCCGACAGCGTCTCGTTCTCGACGGTGTATCCCGAAGCGGGAGTGTACGTGAGCGTCGCGGGGTCGGGCGCCGAGAAAGAGACGTCCGTGAAGGCGACGTCGAACGCGGGCTGGTCGGCGCCGCGGGCGGTGATGGATGCTGCGAGCGCAGCGCCCGTCTCAACGTCGATCGCGAAGCGCACCTCGCCGACGAGGCTGGCGTCGTCGTTCGGCGCGAGCACGAGCTCGTACACGTCACGGCCTGCCACGCGCCCGTCGGTTCCTACCGAGATCTCGGTCGAGTCGCCGAGCTTGGTGAGAGCGTCGTCGAGCATCTGCTGCGGCGTGTGTGCGGTCGCGCCGGGCTGCTTCTGCGGAGCTGTCGTGTCGCCGCTCGCCGTGTAGTGAGTCGCAGTCTTGGTCTCGGAGTCGACGAACCAGCCCTCCCCTGCGGTCCGGTCGATGTACACGTCGCGCTCGGCGAGGCGATCGAGCACCTGCAGGCGCGACTTGTCGCCATCGAGATAGACCTTGGCGGTATGCGAACCGGTGAGGAGGTCGATGGCGTCGGAGGCGTCGGCGCTCGAATCCGCTGTGCCCGACGGGCCTGTCAGGCTCGACAGGTCAGGCAGGCCGAGATCCGACGTCTGCTCGATGGTTCCGGTCATCGCGGTGACATCGCTCGCGGCGGCGAACTCGAGGAGCTGGGCGGGAGTCTTGTCGGGAAGATTCACCCGGGCGTCGGCGGCTGCGGGAATGACCACGGCCGCGGTGACGGCCGCGGCCAAGACGAATGCGCCGGCGATCGGGAGCCGACGAACTGGTGACCGGCGCGGATGCCGCCTATCCATGGGGAAAGGCTACGCCTCGGCGCCGGCCCGCGGGCTGGGAGATGGATAGGAGAACGCGTACCCGCTCAGATCGGCAGGCGGCGCACCCGATAGCGCAGGTGAAGCACCCGGTTGCCCTGCACAACGACGTCGGGGTCTTCCAACAGGTGCTGCGAGTCGATGAAGCCGAAGTAGCGCTTGCCGGACCCGAGCACGACCGGTGCGACGTCCATGCGCACCTCGTCGACGAAACCCGCGGCGAGCATCTGCCCGCCGACGTCGCCGGCAGCGACCTCGACGCTGCGGCCATCGGCGAGCTCCTTCGCCTTGATCACCGCCGCCTCGATGCCGTCGACGAAGTGGAACGGCGCGTCGGGGTCCCAGCCGTCGGGTGCCGGTCGGTGCGTCACGACGACGACGTGGTCGATCCCGCTCGGAGGCTTCCCGTCCCAGCCGTCGGTGATGTCGAAGACGTGGCGGCCGGCGATCGTCACCCCGATCTCATCCCAGTACGGCCGGATGTGGTCGTAGGACGCTTGCGACACGTTCAGCACGCCGCTGTCGTCCAACGGCACGTCACCGCTGACCAGCCATTCGAACAGGGGACCGGGATCGTCGTTCTCGGCCGCGATGAAGCCGTCCACCGAGACCGATGCATTCATGACAACTTTTCCCATGCCGTCCTCCTCTGTTCGGAGTCCCCAGTCTCGTCGGTCGCGAATGCCCTCCACGCTGACATCATCGCCGACGTCACCCGGCATCCGCTCGCTACGATCGGCGGGTGGGATTCGAAGGACTCGATCGCGACGCCGTCTCGTTCTACGCCGAGCTTCGCGCTGACAACACGAAGACGTGGTGGACAGCCAACAAAGCGCGCTACGACGCGGTCGTCCGCGGACCGTTCGAGGAGCTCGGCGCAGAGCTCGAGCCCGAGTTCGGTGCGGTGAAGATCTTCCGCCCGTATCGCGACGTCCGCTTCAGCGCCGACAAGACCCCCTACAAGCTGCACATCGGCTTGGTCTCGCAGGCGCGGGTTGCGCACTACCTGCAGCTGAGCGAGGACGGCCTGATGCTGGGCGGCGGCGTGTATGACGTGCCGCCCGCGGCACTGGCCCGCTTCCGCGAAGCCGTCGACGATCCGCGCACCGCCGAAGATCTGGACGCGCTGCTCGCGGAACTGCACGGCGCGGGCTTCGAACTCATGCGCAGCGACGCCCTCAAGACCGCGCCGCGCGGCTACCGCGCCGACCACCCGCGCATCGAGCTGCTGCAGCTCAAGCGACTCGCGGTCGGCAGGCGCGAGCCTCCCGCCGACTGGATGTGGACGCCCGACGCGTACGACATCATCGCCGACGACTGGCGCACCGTCTCGACCTGGTGCGCCTGGCTGACCGAGACGCTCGGCCCCGAGCTGCTCGAGGCCGCCCAGTCGTCGAGGAGGGGTGGCGGCGACCGGAGGTGACGACCGGTTCGCGGCCGTCGCGCCGACGCGCGTGAGGATTAGCTGGGCAGGTCTTCGGCCACGCGCCCTGCCTCGCCGGGGGCGTTCGTCGCAGCCCAGCTCGCGAGGAGCTTGATGCGGTCCTCGTGAGGGGTGCCCGGCTCGGCGGTGTAGAGGTTAAGGGTCCGCGCCGCGCGGTTCGGGTTGGCGAGCTCGGCGGATTGATAGGTGAGCTCGAGGTTGCCGACGACGGGGTGGCGGAGGCGCTTGAGTCCTTCGTGGCGGCTGCGCACGTCGTGAGATGACCACAGCCGGGTGAAGTCGTGGCTGCGGGTGGAGAGCTCTCCGATGAGCTCGCGAAGCGCGCGGTCATTGGGTTCGCGCCCGGCTTCCGCTCGCAGCAGGGCGACCGTGGCGGATGCGCCCCCTTCCCAGTCGACGAAGAAGTCGCGAGCGGCGGGGTCGAGGAAGTGGAAGCGGGCGAAGTTCGCCCGGTCGCCGACGGCGGTGGGGCTCTCGAACATCGGGCCGTGAAGGGCGCGGGCCAGCGGGTTGGTCGCGAGGACGTCGAGCCGGCCGTTGCGGAGGAACACGGCAGACAGCGTCACGGAGTCGATCAGCCAGCGGACCGGGCCGTCGAGAGCCCCATCCTTGGGACGAGGCTCGCGCCGCACCGTGGGGCGGGCGGCCTTGGCGAGATCGAAGAGGTATTCGCGTTCGTCGTCGTTGAGCTCGAGAGCGCGCGCCACGGCCCCGAGGACCTCCTCCGAGACGCCGGTGATGTGTCCCTTCTCGAGGCGGGTGTACCACTCGGTGCTCACCCCGGACAGCACCGCGACTTCCTCGCGGCGCAGGCCCGGCACACGTCGGCGGCTGCCGGCGGGCAGCCCGACCTGCTCGGGGGCGATGCGTCCGCGCCGGCTGACGAGGAAGTCCCGGATGTCATCGCGGTTGCTCGGGCTCTCCATTCCCCCACGGTAACCCCGGGCGCGGCGCCGTAGGGGGTGGAGCCTGTACCCCCTATAAACCCGACCTCCCGCGCCCGCGAGCGCCGGGATGTGATGGATGCTGTCGCCGCGAGATCCGCGGACATCCGAAGGAGGCGCCACCGATGACCACCGACAGCATCCAGGCCGCCCGGCCGCGAGAGACCGCCCCGTCGACCGACCCGTCGCGGACGCGGCTGCCGCTCGTCGTGTACGTGCTCGCGGTGGGGACGTTCCTGATGCTGACGACGGAGTTCGTGGTTGCCGGCATCCTTCCCGAAGTCGCCACGGATCTGCAGATCTCACTCGCACAGGCGGGAAGCCTCATCACGGTCTTCGCCGCCGGGATGATCATCGGCGCCCCGCTGATGGCGCTGCTCACGATGCGAATGTCGAAGCGACTCACCCTGATCACCGCGATGCTGATCTTCGTCGCGGGGCACGTCGCCGTCGCCCTCACCTCAGACTTCGCCATCCTGCTCGGCGCCCGCTTCGTCACCGCGGTGGCGACCGGTGCGTTCTGGGCGGTCTCGGCTGTGGTGGCCACCCGCGCGGCCGGCGCGAGCGCGGGCGCCCGCGCCCTCGGCGTCGTCACCGCGGGCGGCGCACTGGCGACCGTCCTCGGCGTCCCCATCGGCGCGTTCATCGCACAGGCGGGCGGCTGGCGCACCACCTTCTGGGCGCTCGCGGTCGCCGCCGTCATCGCGACCGTTCTCGTCGCCCGTCTCGTGCCTTCCGACGATCCGGACCAACCTGTCTCGTCAGTCCGGCGCGAACTGGGCGGGCTTCGGTCAGGCAGCCTGTGGCTGGCGCTGCTGGCGTGCATCACCACGACCGGCGGCGTGCTGGCCGCATACTCCTACATCGCGCCGATCCTCACCGATCAGGGCGGCGTCGATGCGGGCTACGTCCCGCTCGTGCTCACCGGGTTCGGCATCGGGTCGTTCGTCGGCACGGTGCTGGGCGGCCGCTACGGCGACCGTCACCCCGGCCTCGTCACGATCCTCACTCCCGCCGTGACCACCGCGATCCTGGCGGCCATCAGCGTCACCGCGGGCGCCCCGCTCGTGATGACCGGGCTCGTGGTTCTGCTGGGCCTCTTCGGACTGAGCGCGAACGGCGTGCTCATCCATCTCGTCGTCCGCTCCGCCGGGCGAGCAGCGACCCTCGGCTCCGCGCTCGCGGTCTCCGCCTTCAACGCCGGTACCGCCATGGGCACCGCGATCGCCGGTGCCGCTCTGTCCAGCCCGCTCGGCACTCACGGGCCGGCGACCATCGGAGCAGTCATCGTCGCGCTCACCCTCATCCCGACCATCGCGCTCGCGGTTCTGCGTCATCGCAGCCCGGCGCACTCCTGAACCTCAACCGCGAAGGAAACACGAATATGCGTGCCACGCTCATGTACGGTGCCGGCGACGTCCGCATCGAGAACGTCCCCGACTCCCGCATCAAAAACCCCACGGACGCGCTCGTCCGGATCACTGCATCCTGCATCTGCGGGTCCGACCTGCACCCCTATCACTCGATGGATGCTGCGACCGCACCTGCCCGCATGGGTCATGAGTTCATCGGCGTCGTGGAAGAAGTCGGGTCCGACGTCGTGACTGTGAAGAAGGGCGACCTCGTCGTCTCGCCGTTCGCGATCTCCGACAATGTCTGCGAGATCTGCAGGGACAACCTGCAGACCTCCTGCCTCCACCACGAGGCGGGCTTCTGGGACGGCATCCCCGACGAAGGCGGCCAGGCCGAAGCGGTGCGTGTGCCGCTCGCGGACGGGACCCTCGTCAAGCTGCCTGTCGCCGCCGACTCGGCGCTGATCCCGTCGCTGCTCACGCTGTCGGACGTGTTCGGCACCGGGTACCACGCCGCGGTCGCCGGCGGCGTGAAGGCCGGCTCGTCGGTCACCGTGATCGGCGACGGCGCGGTCGGACTGCTCGGAGTCCTGTCGGCGAAGCGCCTCGGTGCGGAGCAGATCATCCTCATGGGCCGCCATCAGGTGCGCACCGACCTCGGCAGGGAGTTCGGCGCGACGGACGTGGTCTCCGCCCGAGGCGAGGAGGGCATCGCCCAGGTGCGCGAGCTCACCGGCGGACACGGCACCCATGTCGTGCTCGAAGCCGTCGGGTACATGTCCGCGTACGAGCAGGCGCTCGGTGTGGTCCGTCGCGGTGGCGTGATCAGCCGCGTCGGCGTGCCCCAGTACGAGGACGCACCGATCGGCTTCGGCAGCCTCTTCCGCCACAACATCCGCCTCGCCGGCGGCCCCGCACCCGTGCGCGCGTACATCGACGAGCTGATGCCCGACATCCTCGACGGGAAGATCAACCCCGGAAAGGTGTTCGACGCCACCACCGACCTCGAGGGCGTCCCGGCCGGATACCGCGACATGGACCAGCGCACCACGCTCAAGGTCCTCATCGCCCCGTGACCCCCGCTGCAGTAGTTCGCGGCTGGTATGTCGCTCGGGGCTCAGCGACTCCTGGTCGGGTGGCGCGGAACAGAACGAGATGCTCACGGTTCGCTCGCGCGCCGAGAATGGTGGGCAGGCGCGCGATCTCCTCGAATCCGAACGCCGCATGCAACCGCAGGGAGGCGAGGTTGTCTTCGTCGGTGAAGTAGAGGACGCCGTCGGCACGCGCCCACACCCACTCGATCCGCACTCGGGTCAGAGCCAGACCGATGCCCTCTCGGCGGTGGGAAGGATGCACGGCCAGTCCGCCAAGGTAGTACCCCTCTGGCGCACCGCCGTCGGGCGTCGACTGGTGGTGGGTCTTTGCGGCGGCGACGATCTTGCCGTCGGCGACGGCAACCACAATGAGCCGATCGTCCACGTCGTCCAGAACCGCGGAGTCCCAGGCTCGCCTGCCGCATGCTTCATGGACGGCGTTGATGTCCGCGAGGTCGTCGGCTGATGCCGGCCGGATGATCACGTCGTCGAGCGTAGTCCGCGAGCGGAGGTGTGTCCGGGAGGGGAACAGCTGACCTGCGAGACCAGCGTTCCCGAGCCCGCGGAACCCACGCAATCGCCTGCTTCCCGCGAGTTCCCGCACGCCTGACGCGGGCCAGACCCAGACCTACTCCCATCCCAGCCACGCCACTAGCCTGTGGGCATGCCGTTGCTCCGAGCCGTCGTCCTGCCGGGGTTCGTCGCGATCGCTGTGTTCGCTGCGGCTGGACGGACGATGCGGCTCCTCGGCGGCGACGACCCGCGCGAGGACCGGGCCGTGCGCGCGCTTCAGGACTCGTTCGGACACCGGCCGGACGACGGAGATGCCGCCGGCGCGACTGACCCCGCCGGCCCGACCGGGCCGCGCGAGACGATCGACCGGGTCACCGCGCCGCTCTCCTGGTACTCCGGCGTGCCGCAGACCATCGCCAACGGGGCGATCTGGTGCGGCATCACCTGGCTTCTGACGCGCGACCGTCGCTCAGCGATCGCTCCCGCAGCGGCGCTCGCCCTCGAGACCGCGTGCTTCGTCGCATCCGCGGCACTCGTGGGACGACCACGACCCGAGCGGGTGTGGCGCCCGGAGCAGCCGCACGCGACGTCGTCGTTCCCCTCCGGGCACACGGCGGCAGCCTTCGCCCTCCACGGCACGCTCGCCGACCTGCTCGAGCGCCACGGCGCGCGTGGCGCTCGGCTTCTCGGCCCCTTCCTGCGGTACGGAATTCCCGGGGCCATCGCGTTCTCGCGGGTGTACCGCGGCCAGCACCACATCTCCGACACCGTCGCGGGCGCCATCCTGGGACGGTGGGCCGCTGCGGTGGTGCGGCGGGAGCTGATCTCGTCCTAGCCGGACGGCGGTCGGACGCCGGCTGACCGGCTGCGCTTCGGCGCAGGTGCCGTCGAGCACCGGCGCCGACAGAACTCAGCGACCATCCTCCGGGGTCAGCCGGGCGCTGATCGATGAGTCTCTGATGCGGCCGAACGAGGCCGACGCCGGCGGCGTCCACAGCAGCACGATGACCGCGGCGGCCACGGCTGCGCTGGCCGCCGAAGTCCAGTCCCAGCGGTCGCTCCCGAGCAGCAGCAGCACGCTGAGCGCGGCCAGCAGTCCGAACCACACGGTCACCAGCAGGCGGGAGAACCCGCTGCCCCGGCGGAGTCCAGCGGCAGCGCTGAGCACGAGCAGCCCGAGCAGGATCAGTCCGGCGCCGGTGAGTGAGAAGACGGGAATCGTCGCAGCATCGGGCGCGTCGTAGCGAGCCAGCAACACGGCCGTTCCCAGCAGCACCGAAAGCAGGGCGCCCCCGTAGGCCAACACGGCGACCAGCGTGGTCACGACCAGGGCCCCGCGGGAGCGGTGGGGCGCGGGACCTGCTCGCCCCTCTGACTCGGCCGCCGTCGTCGCTCGGGTCAGGCGGCGATGCGCGTATCGCACGACTTCGATCGCCAGGATCATCACGATCGCGATTCCGGCGATCACGGGCGCGAGATCCTCGCCCGGGTCGACCAATTCGAAGAACGTCGTCGCCAGTGGAATCGTGAAGACGCCGATCAGAGCGATGAACATCGCTCCGATGATGAGCACCTTGTAGCGATTGAGCGGGCGCGACAAGACCGCCAGCACCCAGATGCCGACGACGGCCAGGATGATCGTCGCGCCGGTGCGCAGCTGCGGCTCGCTGACCCCCAGCCCATTCGCGACGAGGGTGTACCAGGTCAGGCCGAGCGCGATGACGATCCCGGACGGGATGGCGAAGATCAGCGACCGTCGCAGGAATCCCGGGACGTAGCGCTGCGCGTTCGGCATGAGCGCGAGGAAGAACGCCGGGATCCCGATGGTCAGGCCGTCAGTGATCGACAGCTGCCTCGGCAGGAACGGGAATTCCAGCACGAGCACGCCGAAGATGATCGCCAGCGCCGTGGCGTAGACGGTCTTGTTGAGGAACAGCATCGACACGCGTTCGATGTTGGCGATGGCCTGTCTTCCTTCGGCGACGACGTCCGGCAGGTGTGAGAACTGACCGTCGAGGAGCACCAATCGGGCCACTGCCTTCGTGGCGGCCGATCCTGAGTTCATCGCGATGCCGATGTCCGCCGTCTTGATCGCCAGCGCGTCGTTCACTCCGTCGCCCGTCATCGCGACCGTGTGCCCGCGGCTCTGCAGTGCGACCACCATCCGCTTCTTCTGCTCGGGGGTGACCCGTCCGAACACGGTCTCGTGCTCGAGCACGTCGGCCAGGGCGGAGTCCTCGTCGGGGAGCTGGCGGGCATCGAACCCGTCGGGCACGTCGAGCCCCACCTCGCGGGCGATGGCGGCGACGGTGCGGGGGTTGTCGCCGGAGATGATGCGGATGTCGACGCCCTGCTGACGGAAGTACTCGAGGGTCTGCGCGGCATCCGGTCGCACGGTCTCGCGGAATGTCAGCACCATCACCGGCGCGAGGCCGGACGGCAGCACTTCCGCCGCGACCTCCCGGTCAGTGAGCACCTCTGCAGACAGCGCCAGCACCAGCGTCCGCCGGCCCGACTCGGCGAGGCGGGTGACGGTTGTGCCGAGCTCGCCGGACGCCGAGGTCGCGGCATCCTCGAAGATCATCTCAGGCGCGCCCATCACCCAAGCGCCGGACTGATCATCGAGTGACACGGCGCTCCACTTTCGCGCCGACGAGAACGGGATATAACGGGATGCCTCGAGTGAGGGATCCGCGTACACGTCGCGCATCGCCCGCGCCGTTGCGTTCGCATCGGGCGCGGCCGCGTACCATCCGAGGACGCGATCGGCCGCTGAGCGAGCCGGCTCGGGAGCGTCGCTCAGCGGGACCGCGCGGTCGAACGCGATGTCGCCGATGGTGAGCGTTCCGGTCTTGTCGAGGCAGACGACATCCACCCTGGCCAGACCTTCGACGGCCGGAAGCTCGTTGACGAGCACCTGCTTGCCGGCGAGCTTCGCCGCCCCCACCGCGAAGGCGATGCTCGTCATCAGAACGAGACCGAGGGGGATCATCGCGGTCAGTGCGGCGATGGTGTTGACCACCGCCTGCACCCAGGAACCCGACGTGAACGCAGTCTCGTAGCCTCCGGCGACCATGATCTGCGCGTTGAAGACGAGCAGCCCGACGGGCCCGATGATCCAGCCCACCCACTTCAACACACGGTTGACCGATGACCGCAGTTCGCTCGCGACCAGTGAGAACCGCTTCGCTTCGCCCGCGAACCGGTTCGCGTAGGAGTCAGCACCCACCTTGTCGACACGGGCGTAACCCTCCCCGGCCACGACGATCGACCCCGACAGGGCCTCGTCGTCGGGGCGCTTGTCGACAGCATCCGACTCGCCCGTGAGCATCGACTCGTCGATCTGCAGGGTGCGCGCACCGAGAACGACAGCGTCTGCTGCAACCTGATCGCCGGCCCGCAGCACGAGCACGTCATCGACGACGACCTCCGACGGTGGGATGTCCCGCTCGACGCCGTTGCGCAGGACACGCGCCGACGATGCGTTGAGGAGTGCGAGCCGATCGAGCGCCGCTTTGGCGCGGAACTCCTGTATGCACCCGATGATCGAGTTCGCGAACGCCGCGAAGCCGAACAGCGCGTCCTGCCAGCGCCCTACGAGGAAGAGGACGAAGAAACACGCGAACACGATCCCGTTGAAGAGGGTGAACACGTTCGCTCGAACGATGTTCCCCGCGCTGCGACTCGAATCGGGGCGATAGAGGTTCGTTCGGCCGGCGGCGACTCGCTGCGCAACCTCGGCCTCGGTCAATCCGGTCGGCTGGGTGTCGAGCTCTACGGGCGGCACGGGTTCAGGGTAGCGGCGTTCCGCAGGGGGCCGCCGAGCAGTGGGGTTCTTTGATGCCTTGACGCCGAGAGGCAGTGGTCAGGTGTGGAGCGGACTGTCAGACTGACTCGCGTGGCGATCATCGAGGTCCGCGGGCTCCGCAAGACCTATGGCTCGACGGTCGCCGTGGACGCGATCGACCTCGAGGTCGATGAGGGCGAGATCTTCGGCATCCTGGGACCGAACGGGTCGGGCAAGACCACCACTGTGGAGTGCATCGCCGGTCTGCGCAAACCTGATGCCGGTGCCGTCCGGGTGGCCGGGTTCGATCCGGTGAGGAACCGGGACAGCACAACGAAGCTTGTCGGTGTCCAGCTCCAGCAGGCCGGGCTCCCGGCGAAGCAGACCGTGCGCGAAGCGATCTCCCTCTACGCGTCGTTCTACGACGACCCGATCGACGGCGTCGCCCTCGCCGACCGGCTCGGTCTCGGCCCGAAGCTCGATACCCGCTACGGCAACCTGTCCGGGGGCCAGCAGCAGCGCCTCGCCATCACGCTCGCGCTGGTCGGCCGACCACGGGTCGCGCTTCTCGACGAGCTCAGCACGGGTCTGGACCCGCGGTCCCGTCGCGAGGTGTGGGACATCGTCGACGAGGCCCGGAATGCCGGCACCACCATCGTTCTGGTCACGCATTTCATGGAGGAGGCCCGCCACCTGTGCGACAGGCTCGCGGTGATCGACCAGGGTCGCATCACCGCGCTCGACACCCCCGAGGGCGTGATCGGGGGGATCGGAGCTCCCACCGTGATGAGCTTCGCCACAACGGTCCCGGTGGATGCTCCGCTGCTCGAAGGAGTCTTGGGCGTCGCAGCCGTGCGCAGGCGCGAAGACGGGAGGGTGGAGCTGAGCCTCACGGACGAGGCCGTCCTCCCGGTGCTGCAGGTGCTCGCGGATCGCGGCGTGCATCCTGATCGCCTCCGCATCGTGGACGCGACGCTCGACGACGCCTTCCTCGACCTCACCAGCCGCGAGGGGCAGGAGTGACATGGCTTCGTCCACACTCGCACTGCTGAAGTCCGAGCTGCGACTGTTCTCGCGCGAGCCCGGCTACATCTTCTGGATCGTCGGGTTCCCGGCAGCGCTGATCGTCGCCCTCGGTTTCGTTCCGGTGCTTCGTGAGCCGTTGGGAGCGGGCGGGGTCAGCTTCCTCGCGCTGTATGTACCCGTCGCGGTGATCTTGGCGATGCTCATGGCGTCGTTGTCGGCGCTCCCGATCGTGCTCGCCGCATATCGGGAGCAGCGGATCCTGCGTCGCCTCGCCACAACGCCGGTGAAACCACGTAGCGCGCTTCAATCGCAGTATCTGATCTACGGTGCCGCAGCGATCGTGGGCGGTGCCTTGCCGATCCTCCTCGGGTTCTTCGTCTATGGGGTCGCGCTGCCGCGGAACGCGATCGGCTTCATCCTCGTCTACCTGCTGGTGCTCGCGTCGTGCCTGACTCTCGGCGGACTCGTCGGTGGCGTCGCCCGCACGGCGAAGGTCGCGACGGCGTTCGGGACGGCGCTGCTCTTCCCGACGATGTTCACCGCGGGCGTCTGGTTTCCGGTGCAGGCGATGCCCGGGCTGCTGGGCGACATCGTGGCGCTGACCCCGCTCGGCGCGGGAGCACTCGCCCTCGCTGCCACCACGGCAGGCGACTGGCCCAGTCTCAAGGACATCGTCGTCATGGTGGTGTGGACGGCGATCCTCGGCACCGCCGCCGTCCGCTTCTTCCGCTGGGAGTAGCTCAGCCCTCGACGTGAGCCGTCATCAGTATCGACACGCGGATGCCGGGCAACTCCGGCCCCAGCCTCGCGACCGCCCGCGCCGGCGGTGTCTGACCGATCACCTGCGCGTACGCCTCATTCATGCCGGCGAAATCCGAGGGGTCCGCGAGAAGCACAGTGACCATCGTCACGTCGTCGAGGGACGACCCACCAGCTTCGAGCACGATCTCGCAGTTTCGAATCGCTTGGCGAGTCTGGTCCTGGATCGATTCCGCCAGCACACCGGTCCTGGAATCGATCCCGACCATGCCCGACACCTGAATGGTCGAACCGGCCCGGATGCCTTGGCTGAAGAGCGGGGAACTCGGGGCGTCATCCGTCGCGATGATTACTCTCGCCATGCCGCGAAGCATACGCTCGCTGTTGCCGTGTGTCCCACAGCCGCCTGGACGCTCGTCGCGCACTCTGTCAGGCGAGCCTTGACGTCGTCACCGTTCGTTCTGCCGGGGGATCACGACCTGCCGGTAGATGATCAGGATGCTCGCCGCGATCGGGATCGCGACCAGCGCGCCGAGGATTCCCAGTAGCGCGCCGCCGGCGAGTGCGGCGATGACGACGACGGCGCCCGGCACGGATACGGCACGGTTCATGATGCGCGGGGAGATCACGTAGGCCTCGATCTGCATGTAGACGAGGTAGTAGATCGCCGCGATGATCCCGGTCGTCGGTGAACCGAGACCGGGCAGGAAGCAGACGCCCACGATCAGCACCGAGCCGGTCAGGGTGCCGACGAGCGGGATGATCGAGAACAGGAACGCGATGACGGCCAGCACCGCGGGGAACGGTGCACCGATGATGGTGAGGAAGATCGCGCTGAGCACGCCGTTGATCACGCCGAGGCTCACCTGGCCCATGACGAAGTAGCCGACGGAGTCGGTGATCTGCTCGCTCAACTCCATGAAGCGCGCCCGCTTCGACGCAGGAACCAGCTGGAACACCGCCCGCTTGAGGTTCGGGACGGCCGCGGTGAAGTAGATCGTCAGGATGACGACGATGAATGCCCCGGTGAGTCCGCCCAGAATGGTGGCCCCCACGGCGATGAGTCCCCCTCCGATGGACGCGTAGTCCAGCGAGCCCAGCCAGTCCTGCATGTACTTCGTGATCTCTTGCAGATCCACACCGGGAAAGACGCTCGTGATCCACCCTTCGATGCCATCCACGAGGGCACCGGACTGGACACCCTTCGTGATCGCCTTGACGAGCTGCCCGATCTGCTGGGAGATGATCGGCACGATCAGGAGCATCACCCCGGCCAGGAGGATGAGCACGGCCAGCAGCGTGACGAGAACGGCAACCCATCGGCGCAGTCCCCGCCCTTGCAGCCACGTGACGATGGGATCCAACCCCAACGAGAGGAACAGCGCGGTCCCTACGTACAGGAGGATCGTGGAGAGCGTCTGGATCCCCCCGATCACGAAGAGCCCCACCCCCACACCGAGCGTCGCGATCAGCGCCGTGCGAAAAGGCTGCTGGAGTTTCATGTCGGCCTCCTCAGTCCTCCGCCCGAGTCGACAGTATGTCGACGGCGTGGACCTCGCCCGGGATGGCAATCGCCTCCGATCAGGCGTATAAGGCGTGCACGACCACGAGGCCGGGCGGCGAGGATGAGGAACAGGAGGGAGACCCCCCGGCCCATCTGAGCGGACGCGAACGTACGATCAGTTGATGGACGACGAGGTCTCGGAGCTGGTCCACGGCGCAGCTCCCGCGCCGGTGCGGATCGCTCGCTTATGGTGGGTGGTTTCGGCGGCCGCCGCACTGCTGCTGGTCGTGCTGTTGGGCGCGCTGATCTTCTACCGTCAGGCCGACAAGCCCTTCGGTTTCGAAGTGGAGTGGATGTCCGAGTTGGTCGAGGCGCGCGCGCCGATCTTCACCGTCCCCGCCCTCGTCTTCAACTGGATCGGTGGCGGTATCAGCGGGATCGCGATCGTTCCCCTCGTCATCATCACCGGGCTCCTGGTCTGGCGAAGGCCGTGGGCGGCTCTCTACTTCGTCTGCGCCACAATCGCGAGCGAACTGGTCGTTCTCGTCATCAAGAATCTCGTGGGTCGCCCCCGACCCACCGATATTCTCGTCGTGTCCGACTTCGGCTCTTTTCCGTCCGGCCACAGCGCGAATGCCGCAGTGATCGCGACAACACTGGGGATCATCTTCTGGCGCACCTGGGTGTGGATCGTAGGTGCCGCCTACACGCTGCTGATGATGCTCAGCCGCACGTACCTCGGCGCGCACTGGATATCAGACACCATCGGCGGGATGCTCATCGGCGTCGGCGTGGCCGTCATCATCTGGGCACCTTTCGCGTACCTGCTCTACCGCGAGCGCAGAACCCCGCATCCGCCGATCTGGATCAAGGTCGCTCCGCCCGCCCCCACCGTCGAGAACCCGCCACCCGCGCCGCAGTGACCCGGGCGAGGGTTCGCCGAGCCGTCGGCTGGGAGAGCCGCTCTACCGGCTGTCAGCTGCCCTTCTTGCCGAGTTGGGCGGCTATGTCGGGAACGTAACGGAACTGCTCGATCGGTGGTCGCTCGTAGTCGTCCGCCTTCGGGCGGTCGGGAATCTCTATCTTCGGCCGGTCCAGGTGATGGTAGGGAATGCTCTCGAGGAGGTGGCTGATCGCGTTCAAGCGCGCGCTGCGCTTGTCGTCGCTCTCGACGACCCACCACGGCGAACCAGGGGTGTCGGTGGCGGCGAACATGGCGTCTTTCGCGCGGGAGTAGTCCTCCCACCGGCGAATCGACTCCAGGTCCGTCGGCGACAGCTTCCACAGTTTCATCGGATCTTCGCGCCGCGCGAGAAAGCGCGCCTGCTGCTCGTCATCCGAGACCGAGAACCAGTACTTGATCAGGATGATGCCGTCCTCGATGAGGTGCTGCTCCATGACCGGCACCTGCCGCAGGAACCTCTGGTACTGCTCATCCGTGCAGTACCCCATGACCCGCTCCACCCCGGCTCGGTTGTACCAGGACCGGTCCATCAGCACGATCTCACCTTTGGTGGGCAGGTGCTCGATGTACCGCTGGAAGTACCACTGGCCCCGCTCGCGCTTGGACGGCTTGGTGAGCGCGACCACGCGCGTATGCCGGGGATTGAGGTACTCGGTGACCCGTTTGATCGCTCCCCCCTTGCCTGCGGCGTCACGCCCTTCGAAGATCACGACGACGCGCGCGCCCGATTTCGCCACCCATCGCTGCATCTCGACCAACTCGATCTGAAGACGCTTCAACTCGGCCTTATACAGCCGTTTGGGCGCCTGCCGCACCGGCGTCTTCGTACTGCTCTTCTTCGCCACAGCTCCCCCTGCGTTCACCCGGCGACGATCACCGCGCTTTCTGCCGCGCATCATCCTGCCCGCCGACGTCAACGCCGGCCAGGGCTTGCGCAGCGCGCCGAGTTGAGGCAGGGCAGCGCGGTCGACCGCTCAGTACGGACGACTCCCGTGAGAATGCTGGTCAGCGTGTTGGTGTCGGTCTTCAGCGACGCGGGTTGCTGGATGCTGCCACGGCGACCGGGTCGGCCGCCGTGCGTCCGATCCGATCGCGGTGGCGCTCCGAACAACCGTCGAGCACACGGCTCGTGAACCGGGGGGTGCATCGTGGCAGAACGACGACCGCGCAAGTTCTTCGCACTCGCGGCGCTGGCCGGCGTGGTCAGCGCGGTCGTGTTCCTCGCGGTCTCGGAGCTGGTCGCGCTGCTGGTTGCTCGGGAGGCCAGCCCGATCCTGGCCGTCGGTTCCTTCGTGATCGACATCGTTCCCCAGCCGCTCAAGGAGCTCGCGATCGCCACCTTCGGCGAGTTCGACAAGATCGCTTTGCTGGCCGGGCTCGGGCTTGCGGTGGTGATCGCCTCCGCGATCGCCGGGGTTCTGCAGTTCCTGCGGCCGCCCCTCGGCGTTGTCGCACTCGGTGTCGCGGGGGCGCTCTCGGTCGCGGCGATCGTGACCCGAGCAGGTGTCACTCCGCTCGCATTCCTGCCACCGGTGATCGGAGCGATCGCGGGCTCGATCGTGCTCATCGTGCTGTGTCGGCGCCTTCGAGGCTGGCAGCGTTCGACCGCTGGACCGGAGCCCAGCGCTGCGGCGAACGGGAGCCCTGCGGGGATGGATCGGCGCCGGTTCTTCGTGCTCGCCGGTGTCACCGGCGCCGCCGCGGTGATCGTCGGCGTCACCGCGCGAGCGGTGAGCATGGCCACCTCGTCAGTG
This sequence comes from Microbacterium sp. C23T, assembly GCF_053345975.1. Classification (NCBI taxonomy): domain Bacteria; kingdom Bacillati; phylum Actinomycetota; class Actinomycetes; order Micrococcales; family Microbacteriaceae; genus Microbacterium; species Microbacterium sp. C23T. The sequence continues at coordinate 73,141 of NZ_JBKFBD010000001.1, forward strand.
GAAGCAGTCCGGCGAGCATTGCGCCTGCCGGCGCCGCGGTCGACCGTGACGCTGCCCACGGGAGCCGAACTCGACATCCCGGGCGTCACTCCCCTGATCACCCCGAACGCGGACTTCTATCGGGTCGACACTGCCCTGACCGTTCCCACCGTGAACCCCGACACCTGGCGGCTGGTCATCGACGGCATGGTCGACCGAATCGTCGAGCTCAGCTTCGACGATCTGCTCACCATGGGGTTCGATGAGTACGCGATCACTCTCACATGTGTGTCCAACGTGGTCGGGGGCGAGCTCGTCGGAAACGCCATCTGGCTGGGTGTGCCGGTGCGCGACATCCTCCGCCTCGCGGGGCCGCAGTCCGGCGCCGACATGGTGCTCTCCCGCAGCATCGACGGGTACACGGCGAGCACCCCGCTGTCGGCCCTCACCGACGACGGGCTCGACGCGATCCTCGCCATCGGGATGAACGGTGAGCCGCTGCCACTGGAGCACGGATTCCCCGTCCGGATGGTGGTACCCGGTCTCTACGGCTATGTCTCCGCCACGAAGTGGTTGACCGGACTGAAGGTCACCACGTTCGCACAGGACCAGGCGTACTGGACCCCTCGCGGCTACAGCGAACAAGCGCCCATCAAGTTCTCCTCACGAATCGACACCCCCAAGATCGGAAAGACCGTCGCCGCGGGCCGGATCCCGATCGCCGGGGTCGCGTGGGCGCAATCCGTCGGCATCGAAGCCGTCGAAGTGCGCATCGACGACGGCGACTGGCAGCCGGCGACCCTATCGACCCCGATCAACACCGACACCTGGGTGCAATGGTTCGTGGAGTGGGATGCCACACCGGGCACCCACTACGTCTCGGTGCGAGCCGCAAACAAGAACGGCGAGCTGCAACTCGAGGAGGCCGCACCGATCGCACCCAACGGCTCCTCGGGCTGGCAGCGCTCCCTGATCTCGGTCGCCTAGCACCCGGCCCGCCCGCCTACGAGATCAGCTCCTGCCGCACCACGGCGGCGCTCCACCGTCCGAGGATGGCGCCCGCGACGGTGTCGGAGATGTGGTGCTGGCCGCGGTAGACCCGCGAGAACGCGATCGCCCCGGGAATCCCGTGCCGAAGGAGGGGGCCGCGGTGTGTCAGTAGTCGTCGCGCGCCGATTGTTCGGCCGAACGCTGTCAGAGCCATCCACGGAGGCGGAAGACGACGTACAGAACGGCCCCGAATCCCACCATGATGAAGATGGCGAAAGCGAAGCCCCACGGCGAAGACAGCCACGGCATGACCGTGAAATTCATGCCGTAGATGCCGGCGACCAATGACGGCGCAAAGATGATGGCGGCCCATCCGGAGATCTTCTTCGCCTGTTCGGTCTGCCGCAGGCTCGTCTCCGTGAGCAGTCGCATCTCATCGTTCTGCTGCTGGGCGACCAACGTCGTGTGCGTCATCAAGGCATTCGTGAGCGTCTGACGGAATTCTTCCGTCTTCTCGGTGATGCTCAAGACGTGGTCGAGGACGTCGCGGAAGGAACGCCTCAATTCCAACGCGTGCGGATCATCCCGCAACTCCGACTCGAGGTCATGACGCAGCGTTGTCAGGATGGCGGTCAGCGGCCGAATCGCGCGCTGCAACTCCATGACCTCGCCCGAAAGGTCATAGATCCGCTTCGTCACCGCGCGATCTCCCGAGAACAGCTGGAACTCGATCTCGTCGATGTCGGCCTGCAGCCCCTTGACCACTGGTTCATACTCGTCCACGACCTGGTCGACGATCGCATACAGCACGCCCAGCGGGCCGCGCTCGAGCAGTTCGGGCGAGCCTTCAAGCCGGGCCCGCACCCGGCGCAGATCGGGTGATTCCGCGTGACGGATCGCAATCATGAAGTTCCCGCCGACGAACAAGTGCACCTCGCCGAACTCGACGGTCTCGTCCTCGTCGATGTACCGAGCGGGGCGCAGCACCACAAATCTGGTGTCGGCATATCGGTCCAGTTTGGCGCGCTGATGGCCCGTCAAGGCATCTTCGACCGCCAGCTCATGCAGCCCGAACTCCGCCGCGGCGATGCCGAGCTCGCGCTCATCCGGGCGGTAGAGACCAATCCACGCGAAGCCACCCAGCTCGTCGAGTGCTTCGAGGGTGCCGGCGAGGCTGGCAGGACTCGCCACCCGACGACCTTGGACGTAGATCGCGTCATCAATCAACGTCACGCCGTCAGTCTCCCACCCGCAAACCGACGTCGGGAGAGCTGAGCATCAGCGGTCATCCAACCGTAAACATCGCGGCCACGTTGTTGTGCAGGGATGCTGCGCCCCCGCCTCCGTAGTCGCATACGTTGCACGATCGGCGCACGCGTCCCGAGAGGACTTCCGGATGACGTCGCGCCCTGGGAAGGCACGACGTCTCCGACACCCGGACGAGAGCTATCCTGCCGCCATGGCCGACCGCGCGAACAAGCCCGAACTGCACGTGGACACCGTCGCGGACTGGGAAGCCTGGCTCGACTCGGACCCTGACCCGAACGGGATCCGACTTCGGCTGCGGAAGACGACCACGACCCGACCCGGGATCACCTACGCCGAGGCGCTCGATATCGCGCTGTGCTTCGGGTGGATCGATGGGCAGAAGCAATCCCTCGACGCCGACTACTTCCTGCAGACCTTCACACCCCGACGACCGCGGAGCATCTGGTCGAAGGTCAACATCGGCCACGTGACCCGGCTGATCGAGGAAGGTCGCATGCGTCCCCAGGGTCAGCTCGAGATCGACCGCGCCAAGGCCGACGGGCGATGGGACCGCGCATATCGGCAGCGCGACGGCGACCTCCCCGCGGAGTTGCGCGAGGCCCTGGAGGCGGACCCGAAGATCGCGGAAGCCTTCGCATCTCAGTCGGCGCAGAACCGGTTCGCGATGGCCTTCCGCGTCGCCAACCTGAAGCGGCCCGCGTCGCGCGCTGCCCGCGTCGCCGAGTACGTCGAGATGCTGAAACGGGGCGAAACCCTCCACTGAGCTCGTCGAAACGCCGATCCGCGGCTCGAGTGAGTTCGAGCAAACCGACGCCCTTACATGGCGGTCTGCGCGCGCTCGGCAGCGCCGTGACCCGTCAGCCGGCGTCCGTGACCGCTAGCGCGGGCGGAGAGTGAGGGTTTGTTGCGCAGTGCCGAGCGTGTGAGGTAGTCCGAGACGCGCTTCTCCCAGCGCCGTGAGCGCGCTCTGCCGCTCACCGCGTGCGGTACGCGGTGACGCTATCAGACATTGGGACTGCTTCACCTGTGGCGTCGACAAGGGCCGGGTCTCCGAGCAGCACCTGGAGGTTCTCGTCGACACCCCACATCGCGGCGACCGGTGAATCGCTCGGGCCCGTCCAGCTCGCGCAACCCGACGAGACTTCGAGGTCGATGTCAGTCACCAGGGCAACGAAGCAGACATTCTCGAAATCGACGGATTGCGCGATGAAGATCGTGTAACCGTCGATGGTGCCGACGTTGCGGATCGTGGATGGCTCGATCGGCTGGGTGTTCGAGCTCATCCCGCCGGGGAGAAGGTCCTCTTCTGTCTGTGGCGCTGCGAACTCCGGGATATCGGCGTACGCCCGCGACTGCGATGCTTCGGCGACCGGCACCGGGATGGAGGTCTGCGGGGAGGAGAAGAACGCGAAGCCCGGGATGAACGCTACGCAGAGGTAAGTCACGATCGGCGCAGCAATGAGCACGCCGGTCCCGGCCTTGGCGAGGCGCAGCCAGCGGTCGCCGGCGATCGCCGCCACCACGGTTGCCGCGTAGACGAGCGCGACGGTCATCGTGGCGATCACCGCGACACCGGTTCGGTTCTCGGGGATGCAGTAGCTCGGCATCGGGTAGATCGCCGGGCACACCATCGGTCCCCAGGGAACGGCCGCCAGCCAGATGAGCGCGATGGTCGCACCGGCGAGCAGGGTTGCCGCGACCACGAGTCCCCACGGAGCACGGGTGGTCGTCGCTGTGGGACTGGCGAGCTGATCCTTCATCGACATGCGCATCCCGATCTGCCGGTGGTTCCTCGGATACTGGCACACCAGGTCCTTGGCGTGCGACAACCTTCGGAGCTCGTTCACTTTTCGCGGCGAGGGGTTGGGCAGGCTTCGCGGCGGGCTCAGTCGTCGCGGCGCGGCGCCCCGCGGTTGATTTATCCACAACTTGCTTGGTCCGACCCATCGGAGTGAGCCCGGCAGTTACTCTCCGTCGAGAGTCGCGGAGATTGGTTATCCACCCCTGCGCGCCCACGGCGCAACGGGACGGGCTCATGGCAACTGGGGAGCGTGGGAAGTCTAATGACGAGGAGCGCTGGGTCTTGAGAAGTGTGCGCAAGGTGGTTGGGTCCGTTGTATTGACGGGCGTGCTGGCATTGACGGGATGCGCATCTCCGGGCGGCGACACCGTCGAGGACGGGGCGGCCGCTCCGAGCCCGGAGCGAAGCACGATCCCCGCGCCGGCGTCGGCCTCCGTATCCAGTGATGTGACGGATGCCGAGACGTGTCTGGCGATGGGTGACATCGTGTCAATCCGATTCAATGCCGATGTCGCGGTGAGCGAAGGGCGCATGAGCACGCAGGAGCAAAGCGGCTGGTATCGGCTCGCGACGATCGTGCTCAGTCGCGTGCCCACGCGTGGTGAGGGGCCAGTGAGCGACTCCGTGTCTGCGCTCCAGTCGGCCGTCCCGCCGGTAGCGCTCGCGGCGTATGGTCGCGGGGAGATCGGGGCGAAGGACTTGGATCAGCAGTGGTCCGCGGTCTTGCAGTCCTGCACGGAAGCGGGATCCGAGATCGCGACGGTGGCATTCACGGGAGGCTAGGGTCGGACCTCGATGTGCGGATTCGGTCACCGCACAGTTATGGCCGACGGCTGAACCGTCACGGTGAACTCGCGGGTTTCGCCGAGCTCTTCGCCATCGACTTCGAGGAGTCGCGGCGAAGGGAGGGTCACCGCGAGTGTCTCGGCCCGCCCACGTTGAAGCGATTCCGAGCTGGACTCTGCGGTCTTCTCGGTCGTGCTCATGAGGCGTTTCAGCCCGTCGTCCCACACCATGGTCTTCACCGTGCTCAGCCACTGCGCGAGTCCCTCGGCGCTGAGCACGAGGAAGTCCAGTTCGCCATCGGACGGGTCAGCATCCGGCATGATCTTCAGGCCGCCTTGCAGGGTGCCGCAGTTGCCGATCAGCAGCGTGTGCCCCTTCTCGGTCCACGGTTCTCGGCCGTCCGCGGCAATTCCGAAGGACAGAACGTCGCTCCCGGATATTGCTCGTCCGAGCGATTCGACATAGGCGAGCCAGCCCGCCCGATCCTTGAGCTGCTCATCGGTCTCGGCGATCATCTGCGCATCGAGCCCGAACCCGACCATCACGACGAACCCGTGTCGCTCGGTGCCACCCTCCGTCGTCACCTCGATCCAACCCACGTCGACCGCCCGGCCCTCACCCTCCAACGCCCGCCGAAACGCCGCCGGAGCGTCGTCGATGGGCACGTCCAGGTTTCGAGCGAACAGGTTGCCGGTGCCCAACGGGATGATCGCCAGCTCGACCTCGGCCATCGATTCAGCCAGGTACTCGGCGACGGCACGGACCGTCCCATCACCGCCCGCGACGACGAGCACATCAGTCGGAGCCTCCAGAGCCCGCGTGGCAGCTCCCCGACCAGGATCATCTTCCGTCGTCTCGAACCAGCGGACGTCGGCGGTCGGCATCCCGTCGAGCGCGTCAGCGAGCGCCGTCTCGAGAGGTTCCTTCTCTGTTTTCGATGGATTCCAGACGATCGCGATGCGCATCGGTCCCCTTCTCTCCGCGGCGATCGAGCCGGCACCCCCAGGGGTGCATCGGCCGGCGCCATCCTCGTTCGTGCTACTTCTTGCCGCCAGTTCGGCGCATCTCGACCAACTCGATCTGCAGACGCGCCAACTCCGCCGTGTGCAGGCGCTTCGGGACCCGTTTGACAGACGACCTGTGCGTGGTCTTCTTCAACATCACACCCACAGAGTCCCCGCCGGATGCCGGTCATCGGCGCCGGCGCAGCTGCCGCAAGTATGCGGTTCGCTCGTGACCTCCGTCGATCGGTGGCGCACACAATCCCGGAGGCATAAAATGCGCGCCGCACACACCGGAGTCGGAACATCGCCGAACGGCGAGTCGAGCGCGCGTCCGCGCGCGAGCAAGCGCACGCGTGCGGCTGGGATGGGACCCGGTTGATCAACTCCGGACGGACTCGGTGCGGGCCCCTGCTGGCCCGCCGCGACCTGCGGTTGGCGACTGTGTCGACGTCGAGTTGCATCAGGAGCTCCTCCACGCCATCGGGCGCGGCGGCCGCCCGGAACTGTCAAGGGCACCTTGCGATGCGCACGCAGCGGCTACCGTCGGAGGGGCTGCCGCGGGCTCGGTCGTCGCGGCGAGGAGGAACCGATGGCAGAAGCGAACGCCGACAAGACGGCGCCGCTGCTCGACGGTCGCTATCGGCTGGGCGACCTCGTGGGCGAAGGCGGCATGGCCCGCGTCTACCGCGCGGAGGACGTGGTGCTGGGCCGCACGGTGGCGATCAAGCTCATCCGGCCCGGCATCGACGGCGCTTCGTCGGAGCGCGCGCGCAGCGAGATGACGGTGCTCGCTTCGCTGAACCACCCGTCGCTCGTCACGCTCTTCGATGCCCGCCTCGTGCCCGGTCAGCCCGAGTACCTCGCAATGGAGTTCGTCGACGGCCCCACACTCGGTGCACGATTGGCCTCGGGCGGCCTGCTACCACCTCACATCGTCGGCCACCTCGGGGCCGAACTCGCCGAGGCCCTGCACGTCGTTCACAAGGCCGACGTCGTGCACCGCGACATCAAACCCTCCAACGTGCTGCTGAGTCCGCCACAGATCCCGGGCGCGCGGCCGCGTGCGAAGCTCGCGGACTTCGGCATCGCCTACCTGCTCGACACGTCGCGCATCACCTCGCCGGGGCTGGTGATCGGAACGGTGGCCTACTTGGCTCCCGAGCAGCTCCGCGGTGATGCGCCCACACGCGCGGCAGACATCTACTCGCTGGGTCTCGTGTTCCTCGAGGCGCTCACCGGCGAGCGGGCGCACCCGCAAGGCGGCGGCATGGCCGCCGCGGTGGCTCGCCTCGAAAGCAGGCCCGAGATTCCCGCCTCGCTGGATCAGGCTTGGATCGATCTCTTGACACGGATGCTGCACCCCGACCCCGCGCAGCGACCGACCGCCGCCGAGGTCGCGGCAGCGACCGGCAACCTCTCACAGCGCACTCCCACTGCCGGCACGCTCGCCGCGACGACGGCGGCCACCGTCCCGTTCACCGCGCCGACGCTGATAGCCCCGGTCGGAGGCGTCACCACGGCCGCGTCCGTCCGGCCCGACGCGGCGGCGCTCGCGCCAGCCGCAGCCGCAGCCGCAGGCGGGCACAGCGCCCGACGCAGGCGCCGGATGGTCACCCTTGCGGGCGTGCTTGCGAGCATCGCTGTCCTCGTCGGAGCGGTCGTCGGGATCGCGGCGCTCAATCAGCCGCAACCCGCTCCCCCACCTATGGTGACGACCCCTGATCCGACCGTCACCCCGCCCGCTGAGGTGAACACCGGGACGGGGGGCGCCGGCGAGGACTCGGGTCTGACCGAAGAGCAGCGCAAGAAGGCTGAGCAGGAGCAGAAGCGACTCGGGCAGGAGAAGCGCAAGCAAGCGCAAGAGGAGGAGAAGCGGCTCAAAGAACAGCGGGGCGAGAACGAAGACGACTGATCGCTGCACCGATCCGCGCCACGGTCAACGAGCAGACCGGCGCCGCTCCCCTGAGTGCCCCGCATGGGAGCTCCGACGCGGAACGCGGGAGCTCTGACTGACGGCTGCCGGTGAGCCGAGGCCAGTTCAGCCGCGCTCGTCATCGATGAGTCTCTGAAGAGTGCGCATCGCCTGCTGGAAGAAGACGGCGTTGGTCTGCTCGTAGTAGTGCGCGCCACCGATCGCCATCTCGAAGGCCCAGCCCCGTCCGCGCTCTCGTGCGGAATCATCGAGGCCCATCGCAGTGAGGAACCGACTGCGTGCGGGTTCGTCGAACAGCACCCAGGCTGGTTGCAGGTCCGCGGCTGGGTCACCGAAAGCCGGCGGCGCGACATCCACCATCCCGGAGAGGCGACCGTCGTTCGCGAGAAAGTTGCCGGGCATGGGGTCGCCATGGATGCGCGCCGCGGGACCTTCGTGCGGGCACGCTGCGAGGGCTCTCTCCCAGATCGCCGTCGTCTTGCGGGGATCGATGAGGTGGGCCGATTTCCGGATGGACTCGCGCACCCACGGGGTGTCGGCGAGTGGCCGGCCCCCACGTCCCCTGCCATTCCACGTTTGCCCCGCTACCGGGAGCGCTTGCATCGCCAGGATGAGCTCGGCAAGGTCGGCTGCCAGACGCTCATCGTGAGCCACAGGAAGGAGGTCGAGCGAACGTCCTGGCAACCAGGTCCAGACAGACCAGACGCCCGGATACCCTTCGAACGGCTCGCCGACCCCGAGTGGTCTTGGCACCGCGACTCGGAGATGATCAGCCAGGACCAGCGCATCCGTCTGTGCGCGAAGAACACTCTCGCGTTCCGCATCCGAGTCGGTCGGCACCAGCGGCAATCGGGCGACAACGTCCGCGCCCACGCGAAACGGTGCGACGACGGTACCCGCAGACTCGACACGCATGATCGACAACCCCGCGAACTCGGGGAACTGCTCTGCGATCGCCGACGCCAGCGCGCCCGTGGCAACCTCGATCTGACCGTCGTGCATCACGGGACCAATTCTGTTCGAAGACGACGGAGTCCAGGAGTGACCCCGCTTCTTGGGAGTCGCCCGCGCCTGTGGGTGTCTACGAGTGGCCTTGTGGCCCGATTCCTCCGAGGTCAAAATGGTGTCGATTCGCGCGCCTCTTTCAGGTTTGAGGAGACAGCCATGGATGACGTGTCGGTGCCGTTCACGACGGATGACTACCGAGCACGCATGAAGGGAGCGGCGCAGGCCGCCGCGGCGGAAGGTCTTGACGGGCTACTCGTAACCCCCGGCCCGGATCTTCTCTGGCTCACCGGGTATCAACCGACGGCCATCACCGAGCGGCTGACGTTGCTCGTGCTCCGCGAGGATGCCGAGCCGCAGCTGTTGGTGCCGATTCTGGAGCATCCGGATGCCGAGTCAGCAGCCGGTGCCGGCGCCGTGACCATCACGGATTGGCGAGACGGCACAGACCCGTACACCGCGGCCACGCCCTTGCTCCGGTCCGATGGGGAGTACGCGATATCCGACTCGGCGTGGGCGATGCACCTTCTGGGTCTGCAGGCACACGCACCGAAGATCAGATACTCGTCGGTCACGGAACGACTTCCCATGCTGCGGGCGGTGAAGGACCCCGCGGAACTGGCCAGGTTGGAGGCGGCGGGCGCGGCAGCGGACGCCACCTTCCGTGAGATCGTGAAGGTGCCGTTCGCGGGGCGCAAGGAGACCGACGTCGCCGCCGATCTTGCGCGACTGCTGCGTGAGTTCGGGCACGAACAGGTCGACTTCACGGTCGTCGGGTCTGGGCCGAACGGCGCCAACCCGCACCATGAGGCGGGCGATCGCACGATCCTTGCCGGAGACATGGTCGTGCTGGACTTCGGCGGGCTGATGCACGGGTACGGCTCCGACACGACCCGGACGGTGTGCGTGGGTGAGCCAACCGCGGAGATGCGGGAAGTCCATGACGTCGTGCGCGCCGCTCAGCAGACTGCGTTCGAAGCCGTGCGCCCGGGCATCGCCTGCCAGGAGGTCGACCGCGTCGCTCGTCGGGTCATCACCGAGGCCGGATACGGCGACGACTTCATCCATCGCACCGGGCACGGGATCGGGATGACGACCCACGAACCGCCGTACATGGTCGAGGGTGAGTGGCGGCCCACGGTGCAGGGGATGTGCTTCTCGATCGAGCCGGGCATCTACCTCGCGGGCCGCTTCGGCGTCCGGATCGAAGACATCGTCACCGTGACCGAGGACGGCGGGCGTCGCTTCAACGACACCGACCACGGGCTCACCATCGTCGAGTGATGCCGTCGGTGGCTCGGGAACGGCAACCGGGCATTCGGGCGCCGTAGCCACCCTCGGCTAATGTGCCGCGCCCGCCCCCGAAGCGGTCGTGGGCAGCGTGTGCGTGTGTGCAGCGGCGGACGCCGCGACATCCTGAAGCGTTCCCACCGGCATCCGGTGCCGCCTCATGAGCACCGCCATCACCACACCGGCGAGGCTGAGTCCGGCCATGACCCACGAAGCGGTCGCCAAACCCGAAGCCAGTGCATTCGACATCGACTCGCCGGCCCCCGTCTGCCCCGAGATGACGGAGGCGTTGATGGTCGCCACGAGAGCGGTGGCGACCGCGGCGCCGATATATCGAGCCATATTGGAGACTCCCGACGCGGACCCGACCTGATCCTGAGGTACGCACGCGGTGGAAGCCGATGAGGACGGACCGTTCGACAGGCCCATGCCGATCGCGATCGCGAGCAGAGGCAGGACGAAGGCTGCGTAGTTCCACGAAGCGTGGACGAACCCGACCACGCCGAACCCGATCGCCGTGATCAGGAATCCGAGCGCGACGACTCGTCGCCCCCCGATCCGAGCGGCGAACTTCGGTACCAACGGGGCGACGATCACAAGGCCCACGGTGGCGGGCAGCATCGCCAGTCCTGCCTGGAACGGCGTGAGTCCGAGGGCGTCGGGGTTCTGGAAATAGAGGCTGAGCAGATACATCAGCCCATTGATCGTGCCGGAGCCGATCAGGATCGCGACGGTCGAGACGACCAGGACGACGTTGCGGAGTAGAGCGAGATCCAGCAGCGGAACAGCGACCCGCTTCTCGACCATCACGAACGCGATGGCGCTGAGCACCGTCACCACGATGCATGCGATCGTCGGCAGCGAGACCCACCCCCATTCGCTTCCGAGGCTCGTCGCCAGGATGACGGGGGTGAGCGTCAGCGCAACCAGCACCGCGCCGAGATAGTCGATCGACTTGGGTCGATTCTCATCGCGCGACTCGTCCACTCCGCGGGCCGTGATCAGGACACACCCGAGGGCAACGACCGCGTCGATCCAGAACAGGCCCTGCCAGCCCGTGATATCGACGAGCACACCGCCCAGCAGCGGGCCCACTGCCGCTCCCACGGCGGCCGCAGCACCCCACAGCGATACCGCGCGCAACTGCGCTTGACCCGTGTTCGCCACGGTCAGCAGACTCAACCCGCAAGCGAGGATCGTTGCTCCCGCGGCTCCCTGGATGATGCGACCCAGGATCACCTCGAGTCCCGTGCTGGACAGTGCGATGAAGACGCAGGAGGCGATGAACAGCAGCAGCCCGAGCTGGAACACCCGCTTGCGCCCGAAGACGTCGCCCAGTGCGCCCGACGTGACGATGATCGCCGCGCCCATCAGGGAGTAGCAGGTGACCGCCCATTGCAGCGTGTCTACCGATGTTCCGGTGTCTTCACTGATCGCCGGAAGGAGGATGGCGACGGCCGATGTGTTGGCGTTGACCACGAGCGTCGAGATGCATGTCGCGACGAGCACGGATGTCGCGCCGCGAGCGGCGACGGTCTTCGCGGCGGTCGGATCCTGCGTCATGCGGCAACCCTCCGTGTACCGGTTCGAGCACGGCCATGCTCCGCGCGACATTCTCGCGCCCCCGTCCCCACGTCCACCAGTGGTGCCCTACCGTCAAGGCCCCCTCAGCGCTATCTTCAGCACTGATCGGCTTCTGTTTCGGTATCTCGCCACGCGGAAAGGGACGTCCGATGGTTCACTCGCCTGATTTTCGAGTTGGCGCGCGATGAGCGGCGCGGAGTCGTCGAGCCGAGGACGTGACACGGTCCGTGCGCGTGCCGCGGCCGTGCCCGCACCGGTGTGGATCTCGTGGATCGCCCTCGCGCTCATGACCACCAGCTCGGTCGCCAGCCTGCGGCCGGCGCCGACGATGGCCGTGTACGGGCTGGCGGCGGTCTTCCTCTACCTGGTCCCGGCGGTCGTCTTCCTGCTGCCCACCTCGTTGGTGGCGGCGGAGCTCGCGTCCGGCTGGAAGGGAGGCGTCTACAAGTGGGTGTCCGAGGGCATCTCGAAGCCCATGGGGTTCCTGGCCATCTGGTGCCAGTTCGCGATGACGATCTTCTACTATCCGACGCTGCTCGGGTTCGTGGCATCCACCCTCGCGTACGTCATCAACCCGGCGCTGGCATCGAATGGCGTGTGGACCGCACTCGTGATCATGGTCTGCTACTGGGCCGGTGTCTTCGTGTCGTCGCGAGGCACCAAGGGCGTGGCGGGTCTCGCGAGCTGGGGCCTGATCATCGGCACGCTCATCCCCGGCGCGGTGCTGGTGATCCTCGGCGCGCTCTTCCTCGGGCAGGGCAACCCGTCGGCCGCGCCGATGACCGTCGACAACCTGCTCCCGCAGTGGGCCGGCCTTGCCAGCCTCGTGCTCATCGTGAACAACTTCCTCTCCTACAGCGGCATGGAGATGAACGCGGTGCACGTGTCGTCGCTGAAGAACCCGGGTAAGGAGTACCCGAAGGCGATCTTCCTCGCCATGGGGCTCGTGCTGCTGATCTTCATCCTCCCCGCGCTCGCGATCAGCTGGGTCGTCCCGGCCGAGCAGATCTCGCTGACGGCCGGCATCATGCAGGCGTTCGAGGCCGTGTTCGCGACGTTCGACATCTCCTGGCTGACCCCGATCGTCGGGATCATGCTCGTCGCGGCCTCGCTGGGTGGCATGCTCACGTGGCTGGCGGGCCCGTCGAAGGGCCTGCTGCTCATCTCGCGCGAGGAGGGCTACCTGCCGCCGTTCCTGCAGAAGCTCAACAAGAACGGCGTGCAGCAGAACCTCCTGGTCACCCAGGGCGTCGTCACCTCGATCATCGCGCTGGGGTACGCGCTCATCCCGAACGTGTCCAGCGCGTATTGGATCTTCTCCGTCATCACGACGCAGGTCTACCTGATCATGTACCTGCTCATGTTCGTCGCCGCGGTCCGCTTGCGCAGGCTGCATCCCGACCACCCGCGCGGCTACCGCGCCCCGATGCTGGTCGCGCTCTGCGGGGTCGGCTTCGCCGCGTCGCTCGCCGCACTCCTGGTCGGCTTCATCCCGCCGTCGCAGTTCGGCGACCAAAGCCCGTGGATCTATCTCGTGATCGTCGGCGGCGGCGCGCTCGGCCTGGGGCTGCTCGTGCCATTCCTCTTCTACCGGTTCCGCAAGCCCTCCTGGAAGCAGCCGGCCGCAGCATCCGGAAGTGAATCATGAGCACGGATGCTGAGACCCAGAGCAAACGCGAGCGCTCGGTGATCGCCACCGTCGCGATCATCGTGCTGGTCGCGCTCGCCGTCATCGCGACCATCATGTTCGTCGGGGCCCGGCAGCAGGCCAAGGATGTCGACAAGGCGCAGGAACTGCTCGACGCGTTCGCCGACGCGGGTATCGCGGTCAGCTTCACACCGGAGCAGGTCGCATCGGTGCTCGGCGACGACGGCGGTGCGACCTGCGCCGACCCGAACTCTGCGCTGGCACGGTCGACGCTGCTCGCCGGCTTGTCCAACGGCGCCGGAGGCCCGGGGCTGCGCCCGACGCTGGTGGAGTCGAGGCTGCTGCAGGGCCAGCTTCTGATCATCCAGACGTACTGCCCGGATGAGGCGAAGGAGTTCCAGGAGTTCGTGGACAGCCTCAACACGGTCGACGGCGACGGCTCGTGAGCGACGACATCCGCGCACGGATCAGCGCGATGATGCCCGCTGCTCGCGGCGAGCTCGCCGAGCTCGTCGCAATCCCCTCCGTCGCCGACCCCCGTCAATACCCACCGGAGGAGTGCGCCAAAGCGGCCGAGTGGGTGCGCGGACGATTTGCGGCGCTCGGTTTCGATGACGCCAGGCTGGAGCGCACACCCGATGGCAGCGACGCCGTCGTCGGCAGCCGGCAAGCGGCCGACCCGGACGCGCCGACGGTCCTGTTGTATGCCCACTACGACGTGCAGCCTCCCCTCGAGGAGTCCGCGTGGCGGACACCGCCGTTCGTGCTCACCGACGTCGACGGGCGTTGGGCGGGCCGGGGCGCCGCGGACTGCAAGGGAAACATCCTGATGCACCTCCTTGCGCTGCGCGCCCTGCAGGACGAGATCCCCGTCCACCTGAAACTCGTGGTCGAGGGCAGCGAAGAGCAAGGCACGGGAGGGCTGGAACGGTTCGTCGAGGCGAATCCGGACGTGCTCGCCGCGGACGTGATCCTCGTATGCGACACAGGAAACGCCGCGGTCGGGCGCCCTGCGGCGACCGTCTCGCTGCGTGGTTTCGCGAACGTCGTCGTGCGGGTCGAAGCGCTCGCGTCGGAGATCCATTCCGGCATGTTCGGCGGCCCGGCGCCCGATGCGCTGGCCGCGCTCGTCGCCGTACTCGCCTCGTTGCGCGACGATGCCGGCAGCACGACGGTCGACGGGCTTCCCCACGACGGCACGTGGACCGGCGAACCCTATGACGCCGGGCAGTTCCGCGCCGACGCCGGGGTCCTCGACGGGGTCGGACTCCTGGGTGACGGTTCCGTGGCGGATGAGCTCTGGTCGCGGCCGGCGCTCACTGTGCTGGGCATCGACTGTCCGCCGGTGGTCGGCTCATCAGCATCCATCGTTCCGCGTGCAGCGGCGCGTCTGAACCTGCGAGTCCCGCCAGGCATCAGCGCGCAGGACGCACACGACGCCCTGGTGGCGCACCTTCAGGCCCATGCCCCGTGGGGTGTGCGGATGGATGTCGAGACTGAGGCAGTGGGAGAGCCGTTCCGGACCGCCACCGACGGCCCCGCGTTCCGTGCGTTCGCAGACGCGATGCACACGGCCTACGGGGTCGAACTGACGAAGCTGGGTCAGGGTGGGTCGATCCCGCTCTGCAACGTCTTCGCCGACACCTACCCGAATGCCGAGATCATCCTGATGGGCGTCGAAGAGCCACTCGCTCTCATCCACGCGCCCAATGAGAGCGTCGATCCCACCGAGATCCAGAACCTCGCGATCGCCGAAGCGCTGTTCCTCCGGTCCTACGCGAAGGCGACCTGACCGCGCGAACGATCAACCCGACTGCTCGCCGGTGTCGTCCATCCAGTCGGCAGCAGGCGCACTGCGGAAACCCCGAGCCGAACCCGACGCGACCAGCCCCAGCAGCACACCCAACGCGATCGACACCATCGTGGCGATCGTCGTGACGATCGCGTTGGTCCCCGTCGCCGCCCCGTCCAGAAAGCTCGCCACGCCGATGAGCCCGAGCGCGCCGGGCACGAGCAGCCAGAACGCCGGCAGGAAGCTCACCAGCGCCGGCGGCCCGGTCCGCTGGCGCGCGACGACCACCGCGACCGGCGTCATCACCGCAGCACCGACGAGTGCCGAAAGGACGCCGTCGAAGAACACGTCGCCGAGCACCTGGGCGCCGTACGCGACGTACAGCACGACCAAGATCCAGCCGATCGAGGAGGGGCGCGCGCACTGGTAGACACTGATGCCGACGCCGAACACGGCGACGGCCACCCACGGCGCAGCGGGCCCCAACGGCCATTGCGTCGCGGTGATCGCAGGAACCCCGATGAGCGCGCCGGCCGCGACGATGCCGGTCGCGAGCAGAAGCAACCGGATGGCCCCGGCAGCCAGACGAGCGGCTCCCGATACGATGTGCCCCGTCGCGAGCTCGATCACACCGATCGTCAGCAGGCCGCCAGGCAGCAGCATGATCAGTGGAGCGACGATCGCGGGGAGCACGCCGGGATCGACCAGATGCGCGACGGCGAGCATGACCAGGCCCACTCCGAGAGATGCGGCGACCACCACGAGGGCTTGATACGCCGCTTCGAGGCGTTCCGTTCCCAGCAGCAGCGCACCGACACCGATGCCGAGCGCACCCGCGGCGATCACACCGGGCCACGAGGAGCCGAGCAGCACACTGAGCGCGGCCGACAGCAGTCCATACGCCCCGATTCGCTGCACCCTCGTGAACGGCTGGGGCAGTCCTTTGACGCGAGGGAGTTGCCGGCGCACCCAACTTGCGCCGTTCGACCGGGTGCGCGCCACGCCCGCGATGCGATCCACAGCATCGACCTGGTAGAGCAGCGCGGTGCTGTCGCCCGCAGCCACCGCGCGCGTCTGAACTGAACCGGCATCTCCCGACGAGACGAGGATGGATGTCGGGAACACAACGGCTTCGGCAGACGGCAGGCCGTTCACCTTCGCCATGTCGTCCAGCGCGCTTCGGACCTGGCCCACCGGGTAGCCGCTGTCGATCATCGCGGTGCCCAACGACGCCATCGCATCGAGCACGGCGGGTGCTGACTCGGTGCCGACCAGCGCCGCGCCCGCGGCGGTGCTGGTCGGCGGCGGTTCGCGACGTGCGAGGAGCCACAACAGCACGCCGGCGGCGATGAGCACGCCGAGTGCCAGTAATACGGTCGGCAGCGTGGTCGTCGATTCCGATGCCGCGGGCGGGATGGCCGGAACGGGCGTGGCTGTCGTCGCTGGTGTCGTCGTCGGTTCCGGCGTGCTCGTGGTGGGCGTGGGGGTCGGATCGGGAGAGTCGGTCGGCTCTGGTGAGGGCGTGGGAGTGATCGTCGACGTCGGTGACGGGGTCGGCGTAGGCGTCGGATCAAGAGTCGGCGACGGGGATGGCGCCGGCGAATCGGGAACCGCGGATGAGAGGTGCGCGATGCCGCTCGCGGATGCCGGGATGGCCGATGTGAAGCCGGCTGCGCCGAGCAGCAGCATAAGGAGGGCCATAGTCGAAACGGCGCGCGGGACAGTCGTGCGCCGCCGGCGCCTCGGTCTCGTACGCATCCACGCCATCAAGCACTCATGTTGGCATCGCGAAAGCCGCGAGGCGATAGGGCACCGCTGACAGCCGACTCCCCTCACGCGCTCCCGCGAAAGGACGAGGGAGTCGGATCGATGGTTGCAGGTGAGCCGCAGCGACGCGGTTCCACGTTTCGCGATGCGTCGCGGGTGCAGCCGGGCGTCATTGGCCGCCGCGCACGATGCGCGGGGGCTTCCCGCGACGAAAACGGATAGTGCCCAGCGCCGACCACGGCACTGCGTTGCGGTTGCCTTGACGATCCCCGAGCGAGCGGCGCACGACAACGGAAGGTTCATCGTCTATTTCGGTGCTTTGCGGGCCTGCCCTGTGATGACGAGCGATCGCCACATCGAGCCCAGTTCACCGAGTACGATCGCGCCATGCACGCGCACGTGCGTCCGACACCGGCCTTGGCGGGTGAAGGACGCCGAAATCTCGTGTCCCTGGGCGTCGCCGCGGTCGTCGCGGTCATCGCCCTGCTCGCCTTCAACGCGCTCTGGCCGATTCGATTCACCACCGACGCCGTCGTCCTCACGGTCTTCGTCTTCTGGATCGCCTACTCGCTGTCGTTCCTGGCCCTTACCCAGTACACGTTCGGCCGTGTGGATGCCCCGACGCTGCGGGCCTGGCTGTCGGCGACGAACTCCCCGAGCCGCAGCCTCGCGCTCCCGGCAAGCGCGGTGCAATGGGCGGTGCTCGCGCTCGTATCCGTGATCCTCGTGCTGATCCTGCCGGGCCTGCTCGACAGCCCGCTCGCCAATGCGCTCAGCTTCGTCGTCGTGATCACGGCTTGGTTGGTGACCGTCACCGCTTACGCGATGCACTACGCCCGACTGGATTCGCAGGAGGAGTCGTTCGAACTCCCCGGCAAGAAGGGCGACGCCCCCGTCTTCGCGGACTACTACTACCTCGCCGCGCAGATCGCGACGACCTTCTCGTCGGCCGACATCAACGTGCTCACGACCCGAGCGCGATCGATCGTCACCGGGCAGACATATATCGCCTTCGCCTTCAGCACCTTCATCATCGCCCTGCTTATCAGCGTTCTCTTCCTCACCACCTGACGGCAGGAAGTGCTCGGATTCCCGAGTCGCTGCTTCCTCGTCGCCGATTGGGTCCCGTAGCGTGCGACGGGCGAAAGCCGGACGACCGTCGCGCATCAGCCATCTGGCGATGTCGATTGGGTCAAGCGCTTCACGTATGCCGCAAGCCGAGAGTTGGTCTGGACCCACACGGCCTCATCGCTGGCGATGATGTCGCCGCCTTGGACGCCGCTCGGTGCGGCATCGCGATTGGAGTTCGCTCGTGTCTCGATGTGATTCCGCGGTCCTCAGGTTCCGAGGTGGGGGAACGCGTCCTTCACAATGACCTTGAGGTGGGCGAGGGCTTCCTGCCCGTCCATCTTGTCGAGGCCCTCGATGAGGGGCACGTCGGTGTTCAGGCCGTGGAGGAGTTCGGCGGATCCGCCGACGAAGGCTTTCGCGAGCGGTGACAGCGGAGCGTCGAGCGGGATCATCGATTCGTCGAAGGGCGGGACCGGTTGCGGGTGCACGGCCGGCCACTCCGCCGGCTGCCGTGGTTCATCCCGGGTGAGGATCGCGGCGAGATCGGGCGCGTCGGCGTCGCGGGCGGTGAGCGGGTCGCCGAGGTTCCAGCGCTCCCGCAGCGTGCGGATCACCGAGGTGTGGTGGTGCACGCCGTTGATGACGGTGCGTTCATCGATCCACGGTGAGATGGCGATCGCGGGCAGCCGGATACCGAGCCTGTCGAACGGGAACTCGTACTGGCCGGTGCGGGCCAGGGCGGGCGCTGCCGCCAGGGGTGGCGGCACGTGGTCGTAGGTTCCGCCGTGCTCATCGAAGACGACCATCAACAGCGTGTTGGACCAGTTCGAACCCTCTTCGCTGGCCCCGTCCCGGATGGCCTCGTACACCTTGGCGAGGAGCGCCTCGCCTCCCAGCAACGACGAGGGGGCGTCGAACGACAGTCCGGGCATGAGCATCGACACCGGCGGGTGCATGTCGTTGTGACCGTGGAACAGGTTGGGTTCGATGAACGAGTACGTCGGAAGGTCGCCGCCTGCGGCGTCCGCGTAGAACTGGTCGGTGGTGAAGAAGTTCGTCGCGAACCGCTCCTTGAGCCGCGGGCCGTGGATGAGGGCGGTGAAGGATGCCGGGGCGGCCGGGTCGACGTACACGCGCCAGGTGAGGCTCTTCGCCTCGAGGCGCTCGAAGATCGTCTCGGCATCGTTCTTGCCGGGGAAGGTGCCGTAGGGTGCGTTGACGACGAAGCCGGACGCGGTCGCCGCGTGGAAGAAGGACCGGTTCGTGAACGTCTGCGACGGCACCTCGGCGAACCAGTGGTCGAAGGTCGCGAAGCCGCGTGCCAGCGCGGAGATCACAGGCATCTGCTGGGGCGTGTACCCCTGCATGATCTGGGCGTACTCGTCGTAGGTGGGTTGCCTGCCCATCTCGGCGGTGAACGCGCTGATGTAGTCGGTGACGAACCCGCTCATCGGCGGCGGCGACAGCGTGTCGGCGGGCGCGTTGTAGGGCGCGGTCATCTTCTCGGCCAGCACACCGCGATTGCTGGGCGGGTCGATCTGCCCCCACAGCTGCGTGTTGACGTGCTGGTACTCCTCCCCGGGGTCGGGGTTGGGGGTATCCATTGTCTTCGCGATCCCGTAGGAGATCGAGCCGTGCTCGGCACCGTGCTCGGCCCAGTCCGGGATCGGGTTCGACAGGTCCTTGCCGATCACCCCCTCGAAGGATTCCACCTCACCCGGTTCGTAGAGCCGTCCGAGCAGGTTGTCGAAGGAGCGGTTCTCGAACATGATCGCGACGACATGGTCGAGGGCGTTCCGACGGTTCGGGCTGGACACGATTCTCCGTTCGGCGAGGGTGGAGGTCACGACTTCGTGGGGTCGGCGGGCTCCGTATACAGGTCGCCCTGGGCGGCAGCGGAGCCACTGCGGCCGCCGCCGTACCCACGGAGCACGAACGCGAGCAGCACCGCGATGGCCGCGCCCGCGATCGGGCCGGCGACGTACACCCAGTAATCGGTGAAGTCCAGACCGGCCAGGTCGGGGCCGAACGTGCGGGCCGGATTCATCGACGTCCCGGAGATCGGGCTGCCCCACAGCCCGGCCAGCGCGATGTAGGAGCCGACACCGACGGCGCCGATGACACCGATGTTCTGGGCCCCGGACGCGGTGCCCAGGATGACGCTGACAAGCCCGAGCGTGAGCAGGGTCTCCATCCAGAACGCCTGGAGCGACGTGTAGCCCTCGGCCGGGTAGTTCGACCCATACGTCGCCGATACCCCGATCACGGCCTGCAGCATCCACGCCGCGAGGGTCGCACCGATGAGCTGCACGAGGATGTAGCCGGGCACCCGGAGCCAGGGGAAGTCGCCGCGTGCCGCGAATGCGAGTGTCACCGCCGGGTTCAGATGCGCGCCGGACACCTTCCCCATGAACAGGATGATCCCCATCACCATCAGCCCGGGTGCGACCACGGCGGCCGTGCGGCTGATCTGGCCCGGAAACGCCTGCCCCATCATCCCGCCCCCGGCCGCGACGACAACCAGCAGGAAGGTGCCGTACAGCTCGGAGAACAGCCGACGCCACTCCTGCCGCGGGTTCTTGAAGTCCGCCATCGGCTCGACCACCTCGAGCTCGAACCAGCGCTCGAACCGGGAGCCGCTGGCCCCACGCGATTGCTCCACCATGGCTCTCCTCGACCCACGACGCACGACAAGCGCTCGCACGTGCCGGGCGAGCGGCTCGGCACGGACGATATACCCACATCCCACCCCACCGAAAGACTCCGCGATGCACCGCCCCCATACCGGTTCGTCGACACGGCACACCGAGACACACGGATCGCCACGCCGGAGTGCCCGCGCACGGATCGATCGTCGTCAGCGAATCTGCATCACCACGGTCCCCGCCGTCGGCACAATCGGCCTCACCTTCGCCGTCGGCGCCTGGGACGGATTCGTGACTCGCAAGCCGACTGAAGATCCGCAGTCGTCGGGTCGGCGCGTCAGTCGCCCGATACGGGCGTGGCGAGCCTTGGCCGTATGCCCGCCCACACCTGTTCCAGCGCGCCCCGCAGGTCGGCCCGATCCACACCGGCCATGTACTGCAGAACGATGCCGTCGAGTGCCGCGAAGGTGGCGCGCGCGATCGCGTCCGTGTCCCCTTCGACGCCATGCTGTCGAAGACTCTCGGCCACGACCGCGTGATAGCGGGCGTACAGCCGGGCCACGGGCGCCCGGTACAGCTCGTTCCGCCGGGCCTCGAGAATCATCTCGTACTGGAACGCCTGCAGCTCGGGGCGCACCGAAATCGCCTGCAGGAGTGTGTCGGCGAACGCCTTCTCTGACGCGAGCTCCAGCAGGTCGGTGGTCTCGATCGACTGCTCCACCGCCCAGTCGAGAGCCGCAGCAAGCAAGGCCTCCCGCGTCCCGAAATGATGCGCGATCAGGGAGTTGTTGACGCCAGCACGCTCGGCGATGGCTCGGAACGTGAGGCCGCGTAAGCCCTTGTCCGCGACGACGTCGACGGTCGCGGAGACCAGCAGGTCTCGCCCCTCGCCGTATGCCACACGTCCCACGCCTTCATGCTACTCACCGCAAGTTGCCTCTTGCGCAGAGAACTAAGCATTTGCTTAAATCTCCTCAGCGCACCGCAGCGCCCCACTGTCGAGGAGGACAACCCATGTCTGAGCAGTTCACAATCGCCGGCACGATCGACCGCACCGCCGCTGAGCCTTTCCAGGTCGGCGTCGTGCAGTGGGTGCGCCGCCCCGGTGAGGGCGGGCGGGAGCAGCTGTCCGCCGGGTACTGGTTCGTGTCCCCGGATGAGACGCCCGGTCCGATGCTCGTCGTCGGCCACGCGGACGAGACGGTGCACATCGTCGAGGGCCGGGTGCGCATCGAGCCGGAGGGCGGCGAGGCGATCGAGCTCACCGCCGGCGGCTCCGCATCGCTCAACAAGGGCGTCCCGGCGACCTGGACCGTGCTCGAGCCGACCGTCGAGTTCTTCGTCTACTCCTGAGTGGACGGGCAGATCACCATGGACAACACGTACGACGTCATCGTCATCGGCGCCGGCTTCGCCGGCCTCACCGCGGCCCGCGAGCTCGCTCACGCCGGCAAGCGGGTGGCGGTCCTCGAGGCCCGTGACCGCATCGGCGGGCGCACCTGGCTCGACGAGCGGATGGGACTGAACCTCGAGCTCGGCGGCACCTGGGTGCACTGGACGCAGCCGCACGTGTGGGCCGAGCTGCGCCGCTACGGCATCGGCCTGGCACCGAGCCCCGTGCCGCAGAACGCGTACTGGTGGAACGGCGTGCGCACCGTCGCAGGCAGCCCGGACGAACTCTTCGAGCTCCTCGACCGCCCCAACGAGCTGCTCGCGGCCCGCTCGCGCGAGGTGTTCCCGCAGCCGTTCGCCCCGCTGGACTCGGCACTTCTCGCCGACTTCGACGGCGTCTCGCTCCTCGACGAAATCGACCTCCTGCCCATCCCCGCCGAGCAGCGCGCGCTGCTCGAGTCGTTCTGGACGCTGAACTTCAACGGCCGCATCGAGGATGCCGCGTTCACCCAGGCGCTGCGCTGGGTCGCCATCACCAACGGCGACTGGAAGGTGATGTTCGAGGCCTGCGCGACCTACAAGATCGCTGGCGGCACCAAGGCCCTCGCGGAGGCGATCCAGGCAGACACGGCCGCGGACTTCCGCTTCTGCGCCGACGTGCGCAGCATCCGTCAGGATGACGACGGTGCGGTGGTCGCCACCGCCGACGGCACCGAGTACCAGGCGCACAGTGTGATGGTCGCGGTCCCCATCCAGACGCTTCCGCGTATCGCATTCACCCCTGCGCTCCCTGTCGCCGTGCAGATCGCAGCCGAACAGGGACAGCTCGGCTTGGGCACCAAGGTGTGGTTCACCATCGAGGGCGAGCACCCCGCGTTCGTCGCACTCGGCGGCGCCGACTGGCCGCTCAACTTCTTCCAGTCCGAATACGTCGCCGACGGGAAGACGTTCGTGATCGGATTCGGACCCGACGCCCACGCCATCGACCCCGCAGACACCGCCGCGGTCCAGGAGCTGCTGAACCGGCTCGTTCCGGACGCGAAGGTCGTCGAGAGCGTCGGCCACAGCTGGGTCGACGACGAATACGCCCAGGAGACCTGGCCGATGCATCGCATCGGGTTCCTGACCGAGTCTCTCCCTGCCCTCCAGCAGCCCCACGGCCGGATCCGCATCGCCGGATCCGATGTCGCCGACGGCTGGGGCGGCTTCATCGACGGTGCGATCGACAGCGGCCTGAAAGCCGCTCGCGCCATCCTCACCACCGCGCAACCCGTCGCGGTCTGACATCCCACGCACTACGAGATCAAGGACGATCCTCATGTCGCTCAAGCAATCCAGCCCCGTCCCGACCACCGCATCCACCGACCTGCGCAAGGGCGCCGTCGGGGTGCTCGGCATCCTCTTCTTCGTGCTGTCGGCGCAAGCCCCGCTCACCGGCATCGCCGGTGCGCTCCCCCTCACGATCCTTCTCGGCAACGGCGCGGGCGCGCCCGGCGCCTACCTCGTCATCGGCGTCATCATCGTCATCTTCGCCATCGGGTTCATCGCGATGAGTCGCCGCGTCGACGGCAAGGGCGCCTTCTACGCCTATGTCGGCGCAGGTCTGGGAAAGCGAACCGGCACCGGGTCGGCTTGGCTGGCGCTGGTCGCCTATGGCACGGTCCAGGCCGCGATGTACGGGCTGTACGGCGCGAGCGTCAGCGGCCTGCTCGCCGCGCTCGGCGTGAACATCCCCTGGTGGGTGCCGGTCATCATCACGATCGTCGTCATCCAGCTCCTCGGCTCGCTCAACATCGAGCTCGGCGCGAAAGTCCTCGCGGTACTGGTCGGGCTCGAGGTCGCCATCCTCCTCGCCTTCGCGCTCGGCGCGCTGTTCACCGGCGGCGGCGGCCCGGAGGGCAGCATCGACTTCGCCGCGAGCTTCTCCCCCAGCGCCATCATGGCCGGCGCCCCCGGCGTCGCCCTGATGTTCGCGGTCGCCTCGATGTTCGGCTTCGAGTCCACTGCCATCTACTCGGGAGAGGCGAAGGACCCCCAGCGCACGGTCCCCCGCGCCACTTACCTCTCGGTCGGTGTGATCGCGATCTTCTTCTCGTTCGTGTCGTGGATGTTCATCTCCTACTACGGCGCCGAAAACGCCGTCGCCGCGGCCGAGACCGCGGTCATGTCGGGCGACTCGACGCAATTCGTGTTCCAGGCTCTCGACGGCGTTCTGGGCAGCTGGTCCGGGGTGGTCGCGAACATCCTGCTCGTCACCTCGCTGTTCGCCGGGATCCTGGCGTTCCACAACGGCATCAACCGTTACCTGCACGCGCTCGGCAGCCAGAAGTCGCTGCCGCAGCGGCTCTCGCACACGAACCGGCATCAGGCCCCGCACGCCGCCGCCTGGGTGCAGTCGATAACAGCGGTGCTGCTCATCGCCCCGTTCGCGATCCTGAACCTCGACCCGATCCTGACGCTATTCTCCTGGTTCAGCGGCCTGGCCGTGGCTGCGCTCGTGACGCTGTACGTGCTGTGCTCGATCGCCGTCGTCGTCTACGCGGTGCGCACCCACGCCACCGACCCGTGGCAGACCCGCGTCGCTCCCGCCATCGCGGCACTGCTGCTCATCGGCGTACTGGTGCTCGTCGTCGCCAACTTCACGTCACTGATCGGCGGCGAGGTCATCACCGCCGTCATCCTCCTGGCGTTCGTCCCGATCGCCTTCCTGGTCGGTTTCATCACCGAACGCCGGCCCGACCAGTTCGTCAGCGCCGAGTAACCCGAGAACGGAGCATCCGTCATGACTGCCACCACGACCATCCTCGAATCGATCACCGTCCCCGAAGCCGAGGGGCGGGCGATCCCCGACGCCGCCACCCGCGACACCATCGGGTACGCGCCCGTCCACACCGTGACCGACCTCGAGGCCACCATCGCCGCCGCACGCGCCGCCCAGCCGGCATGGAACGCGCTCGGCCACGCCGAACGCTCCCGCATCCTGAACGCGATCGCCGATGACCTCGAAGCGAACTCCGAGGAGCTGGCCACCATCCTCTCCCGCGAGCAGGGCAAGCCGCTGGACGGCCCGAACGCACGCTTCGAAGTGGGCGCCTGCGCGGCCTGGACCCGCAACGCCGCCGACACGGTCCTTGAGCCGGAAGTCGTGTTCGAGGACGGACCGGCCCGCGCCGAAATCCACTACGACGCGCTGGGTGTCGTCGGCGCCATCGGGCCGTGGAACTGGCCGATGATGATCTCGGTATGGCAGATCGCCCCGTCGCTGCGCATGGGAAACACCGTGGTCGTGAAGCCGAGCAGCTACACGCCGCTCTCCGTACTCGCCCTCGTCGAGGTGTTCAACCTGCACCTGCCCGACGGGGTGCTCACGGTCGTCTCCGGCAACCGTGAAGTAGGGGCGGTGATGGCCTCCCACCCGGGCCTCGACAAGATCATGTTCACCGGCTCCACGGAGGCAGGCCGTCGCATCGTCGAATCCTCCGCGAGGAACCTCGCTCGCCTCACCCTCGAACTCGGCGGCAACGACCCCGGGATCGTCCTGCCGGGCACCGACGTGTCGGCGATCGCCGAGAACCTCTTCTGGGGATGCTTCATCAACACCGGTCAGACCTGCGCGGCGCTGAAGCGACTGTACGTGCACGACTCCGTCTACGACGAGGTCGTCGACACCCTCGCCGGCCTGGCAAAGGCCATGCCGATGGGCCGCGGGCTCGACGCAGGCAACGTGCTCGGACCGCTGCAGAACCAGAACCAGTTCGACATCGTCCGCGACCTGGTCGATGACGCCCGCACACGTGGCGCCCGCATCGTCGCCGGCGGCGAACCCGCCCGCGACCTCGGACCCCTGTTCTACCGCACCACCATCGTCGCCGACATCGACGACGGCGCGCGACTCGTCGACGAAGAACAGTTCGGCCCCGCCATCCCTGTGATCAGATACACCGACCTCGATGACGCGGTCCGCCGCGCGAACGCCTCCGAGCAGGGGCTTGGTGCATCCGTGTGGGCCAGCGATACCGACGCTGCGATGGACGTCGCCAAGCGCATCCAGGCCGGCACGGTGTGGATCAACCAGCACGGCGCCCTCAACCCGGTCGTGCCGTTCGGCGGCACCAAGCAGTCGGGCTACGGCCAGGAATTCGGCGTCGCAGGCCTCAAGGCGGTGGCCGCACCCAAGGTCATCAGCCGCTGAACACACGTCCGATCCGAGTGACTCCCGGGTCGGCCAGAGGGGCCGTGGTGGGGACCACGGTCCCTCACCCCTTGGCGTCGCGGCGGCAACGGCCTCGGGGGCATGCGATCCACCGCGCGGCAGGGGTCGCGCCGACCTGGATCCCATGGCGGGCGATGAACGAGGGCCGAGCGATGAGCGTGCATCAGGACGACCGGCGCTCCGCGACGACCTGAGCTTCGGACAACGAATCCAACGATCGAGGCTTGACCAAGGGCACGGCGCAGCGCGGAAGCCGGGCCTCCTGCGTGCGTCCGCCTCTCCGTCAATGCAAGCGGATCCTGTTAGCTCCGGTACACGGCGGGCGGCTGCCAGGAGCCGTCGAGGATGCTGTCTTCCGGCCAGTACGCGCGCAGGTACAGCGTGAACTCGTCCGCGGGTGCGGGGAGCCAGTTCGCCAGCCGGGTCGGATCTGCCGGCGCGTTGCCGCCGACGGTGAGGGTCAGGCTGCCGTCGTCGCCGAGGGTGAGGTTCTTGTTCTTGGTGCCCAGCGAGTACCGGTCCAGCTCATTGGGGTGGAAGAAGTGGTGCTTGTTGTAGACCGTCAGCGACCAGAAGCCCTGCACCGGCGGGATCTGGTCGGCGTCGAAGCGAACCGTGTACGTGTTCGTGCCGTCCAGGCGGTTCCCGGCGGCGTCGAGGTCGAGGTAGAAGTACGAGGTCTCATTGGGGGTGTTGACGAAGATGTTCGACTTCCCCACCGCGGTGCGCATCAGGTAGTCCGTGCCGAACCTGGCTCCAACCCGCTGCGTGGTCCAGTTCGCCGCGAGCGGGATACCGTAATTGCGGAACTCGAACAGGTCCTTCACGGTCGCATCGGCATCGAGCGCGGCCTGCTTCAGCGCGGCCGCGACCTCCGGATCGGTCGTCGCCGCGTCGAGCACCTCACGGATCCAGGCGTAGAACGCCTCCTCACCGGCACGGGCGGGGATCTCGTCGAGCACCGTCGGGAGCTCGGCGAAGAACGTGGTCGGGTCGACCCACTGCGTCTCCTCCTCACCGTCCGTGGCATCGGCGCTGCCGAACGAAGGCACCTGCGAGTAGTCGAGGGTCTTCATGCTGCCGTCGAAGTCGGCCAGCGGGTAGACGAGGATCTGATTCACCACCGGCTGCACCGCGGCACGGTCCTCGGCGGTGTCGTCCTGGAACACCCGCGGGATCACGATCGCGATCCGGGTGTCGTACCGGAACACCCCGGCGATGCCGTCCGGCACCTCGCCGTCCCAGCCCTCGTGCGCGAGGAGGTAATGGCCCGGCTGGGTGCCGTACATCTTGCCGAGCTCGACGAACGAGTCGGTGCGCTGGTTCACGACCTGATACACCCAGAACCGGTCACCGAAGTCGGGCACCTGCACGACTGCGGGTCCGCGCTCGGCGTCCAGCGCCCCGAATCCGTACACGACGTCCTGGTTCGGGCACGCCACGACCCGCTCCTCGGGGCGGATGTAGTCGTGCAGCATGCCGATGTGGTTCGGCGGCCCGGCCGGGACGATGCCTTTGAGCAGTCCCGGCTCCGGTACCTGTTCCATGATGCTGAGCCGGTTGCGCATGTTGACCAGCGGCCAACCCCACACGTACGCCGCACGTCCCACCTCGGAGGCGTACGACACGGCAACCTTCTGACCCGAACCAGACACCCGAACCTCCGCTCAACCAGCCACTCCTCGCGACACTAGCGGTATCTCTCCAGCGCTCGCCAACGCGGACCCGCCGCTATCCACGCTCGCGCACCCGAGGTGGCCGAGGATCCCCTTGCGAGCGAGGAACGAATGCCGGGCCGTGTCCGCGCAACTCGGCTCGATCATGCCCATCGACGACTAATCGTCGGTACCGGAAACCAACGATCGATCATCGATCCCTTTGCGTGCGATGCCCGGTGAAGGGGATTTGTCCGCGCGCGGCGGGCTTACTCCCCGGGCGCCGAAAGCTGTCGTGTCCTGCCCACGGTGGGGGTCAACTCGCGGTTGTGGAAGTAACCGCGGGGCTCTCACTACCCGCGTCGCCGGTAGCGAGGCGGCGGCGGGCAAGCAGCCAGGCCACGATGATGGCCAGCAGAAGGACAACGGTGGCGTAGATGCTGCCCTCGGTGCCGAAGCTTCCGCCCGAGAGCAGGTCTCGCCCAGGGACAGGCTCGAAGTGGATGAGACTGTTCTCGCGTCCTTCGCCCGATACCGCGATGCCAAGCACGTTGCCCTGAACGAAGTTCCAGCCGGCGTGGATGCCGATGACCAGCCAGATCGAGTTCTGCCAGATCACGATGACCGCGGCGAGCACGCCGAACAGCGCGACGTTGAGCTTTCCGATGCCCCAGGCGCCGGGGTGGACGGCGGCGAACACGACGCTGGTGACGGCGATGGCCAGCCACGTCGGCCAGGAGTAGAGGCTGCGCTGCAGGAGGAAACCGCGGAAGATGATCTCCTCGGATCCGCCCTGGATGATCCAGATCGGGATGGTTGCGAGCACGATGCCCAACACGGCGAGCCCGCCCGGGTTCGAGGAAGCGTCGGCGTCGCTGACCACGACGTCACCGGCGATGATCGCAGGTGCGGCAGCAAGTGCGATGAGTGCTCCACCGACCACAACACCGAGGAGCATGACGAGCCAGCCGCGACCGCCGCGGAGCCCAAGCGAGCTCACCCGACGTCGCTCGAACCACGCCACCCAGGCGAAGATGATCAGGATCGGCACGAGGTCGGTTACGCCCTCGATCAACTGCGAAAAGAAGCTCGATACGTCCTTCTCGGTGCCGGTCGCGACACGAATCCCCGCACCGACGATGATCTGGACGGCCAGCACCGCCACGAGCACCGCGAAAAGGTACGCGATGACGATCGGGGTCTTCCGCTTGCCGGTGTCAATCTCCCGGACGAAACTCAGGTCGCGAACACGCATCTGGGCTTGAGCCTTTCACCGCTCGCACCGAGGGTGGTGGACCTCATCCGTGGTGCGAGGAAACACGGACGCTCCTTCAAAGTATCGGATTCGCCGAACGCGACTCGCGGTGGGCGAAAATCGGTTCTCGCGGTGGACCACGAGGCAGGTCTGCACGATCCCCATGCGGGCATCCGCATGGGGACGGTCGCCGCGCATCTCGGCAGGTGAGCGCGAGACCCCCTCGAGATGAGCAGCGGACACCGCGGCTCATCTCTCTTCCAACACCGCGCCGGAGGGGTACCGCTACGGGCGATCAGCTCGCTGAGTACCGGAGTGCTCTCTCCCACTTCCGGATGGGGTGCTCCAGACTCCTCGTCGCGGGCAATGCCGCTGCGGTGGTGTCGCAGCGTGCAGTGCAGTGCGCGGTCGATCGTCGCCGTAGGGCGCTACTTTGCATATGTGATCGACAATCCGGTCCCCGACATCTGGGAGATCGCGGCTACTGCGGCCGTGCATCTTGGTCTGCCTCTTGCCGGAGGGCTGTCTCTGCTCGTGGTGGTCGGGGTCGTCGGTTACATCCAGCTCGGGCTGAAGACTGCCAAGCTGTCCCGTGAGACGGCGGGCCGCATCAGCGTGATGTACGTCTCGTTCGCCGCGCAGTATCGGGGTCGGCTCGTGATCCTGGCGGCGGCGTGGCTAAGCGTCATCGTCACCGTGTACATCTGTGCCCGCAATAGCAGGTGGTTCCTGTTCCGGGAGCCACGGGAACGCAGGCCCGATGAGGGCGCTGCCGATTGGTTCGTGTTCGTGCTGACGCCGGTGGGGCCGGACACCGTGGAGGCGGCTATCGGATCGGTCGCGCTGGTCGTCACGACCCTGCTGGCGATCGCAACGATCTTCCACCTGCCGATCCTGTTCCATGTGGCCTTTTGGCTCTGCGGAGGACCCATGATCCTCGTCGGTTCCCTCGCCGCTCTGGTTGCGCTCGTCAGCCTGCTGGGGGTGATATTTGGCCTGCTGAGTCCGACAGGACTGTTTGGCGTGGGACCCGCCGGCGAAGCGACGGGCATCGTCGGGGGCTGGATGGTGCCGCTCATTCTCTCGGCGAGCGTCGTCGCTGCGGCTGCGAGCCTCTGGTGGTTGACCAGCCACTCAGACACCATCTATTCAGCCATCGGCGAGATCCGCTCCGCCAAGTCCTGAACCAACGTTTGCGGTGCCGGTCTTAGTGCAGCACGAGAGATCACCGCCATGCTGGCGACGCGGAATGGTCCTTGCGGCCCCCGGATCCATAAACGGGCACGGGGCGGTTGAGGGGGCTCATCGTGTGGTCAATCCGTCATAGCCGCTAGATTCACGAGCATGAACCGAGCAGCCAAGGTCACCACGGTCGTCGTCGCCTGCGCGGCAGCCGTCGTGGGGATCGGTTTCGGCGCAGCAGCCATCACGTCGGGCATCGGCTTCGCGCCGGACGCAACCGCGGCTGGCGACTCGATCGACACCCAGGGCACGAAGAACAAGACGAGCGTCGTGGCCGCCGGGCCGGAGTCCGCGGTCGTCGCTGACGAAGCACTGTGCGCCTCCCGCGCCCACATTCCTTGGGTGCAGAGCGAGTTCCCAGCGCTGGTCGGCACGCTGGTCGACAACGGCCCGACGGAGCTCGCCGACGGGCCGGTCGGCTACGACGCCGAAGGACAGATCGCGACCTACACAGTGCAACCCGGCGACGCCGGCGAGTCGATCGGTAACCGCTTCTGCATCGACTTCCTCTCCCTGGCGAGCTACAACGGCCGCAACGGCCCGAAGGTGATCCAGCCCGGCGATGTCCTCGTGCTGCACCCGACCAAGGAAGACTGGGCTGAGCGCTCCGCCGCACTCGTCGCCGCCTACGATGCCGCCGTCGCCGCGTGGGGACGTTCACTGCCGACTGGCTACACGTGGCCCACTGCTACGGACCGGATAGCCAGCGTGGAGAGCGCGCCGCGGACGGTCGTCTACGACTGGCTCTGCGCGACCGCTGACGCTGCCGCACGCGGCGACGCTGCGGCTGCCGCTGCGCTCGTTGAGCACCGCAATGCCCTCGTAGTTGAGTTCGCCGACGTCGGCGCGGACATCGACGAGGGCGACTTCCGCGCACTCCAGCGGCACTTCGCCATACCTGTCGAGATGCGCCCGTAGCTGCCTTCATTCAACGGTCGGGCCTTCAGCCTGTGGACCCGCCCGTCGGAGCGGTACGCGCCGCCTGACCCTCGACCACAGGAAACGGGATAGCAGTAACAGCACACCACGGGAGTTGATCGGCGCCGTGCGGAGATCATCCCTCTGCGGGCAAGGAACGAAAGCGGGGCCGGCAGCGCGCAGTTGGCGTTGTCGCGATCGCCGAGCGTGGGACCTCCGGCCACGGGAGTCCCTCGAGCTGTTCAGGTCGGTTCGGAAGTCTTGCGCGAATGGGCGCGTCTGCGCGCGGCTGGACGACGGGTGCGGGGTTTCGATCTGCCACTCATCGCCCGTGTCGACTGGAGAGGCAGGGAAGTCGGGGCCGCCCGTGTCGGCGGGGAGTACAGCGTTGGTCAGTCGGAAACTGCCGGTCGGCGGACCACATGCGCGTCGATGGACGTTGGGTGTGATCATCGGGTCGAGATCGAGATCACTGAGGCGATGAAGGCGGCGAGAGCGGCCAACGTGGCTATGGCGATCAGGACCCGCCCGATCAGGATCCCGATCCTCGACGCACGCGCACCAAGCACCGACGGAAGCAGACGGGGAAACACAAGCACCACGACCCCCGCGAAGGCGAGGAGGATTCCCAGCGGCCACAGCACAACGGCCGGGAGCAACGGGGCGGACGTCGCCGGCCAGTTGCGTCGCGACATCAGCGCGAGGCTTCGACTCAACCGTCCCGCGACGGCAGTGAGGAACGTGCCTTGGAGAACGGCGAGCCCGGCGAAGAGGAGGACCGCCATCCATCCAGGTCCGACGATGTCGAAGTCGATGTTGTCGGCGCGCAGCGGATCGACGAAGGGGGACACGGTCACCAGCAGCAGAGCACCGAAACTCGGGCCGCGCAGTCGACCCGGAGGGAGCCAGGGTTCCACGATCAAGTAGAGCGCCGCCGAGGCGAACGCGAACGGCATCGCTCCGAAGAGAAAGTAGCCGAGCGTTCCTTCCAAGGTGATGAATCCGACGAGCTCACCCGCTTCGGTCAGACGCCCCCTGGCTTGCGGTGATGTGACCGCAAGAAGGCGCATGATGAGCCGCCCGCCCGCACCGGTGACGAGGATGCTCGAGCCCGTGGCCACAACGAGGAAGAGCGAGATCCACCACACGTAGTAGCGCAAGCCGATGCGATGAATCCGTTGGGGTGCGTCCGCCCCCGGAAACGCCGGCACGGTCAGCCGCTCGCCGTTCCACAAGATTGCGAGCACCAGCCCGGCGGTCAGCAGCACCCCACACACGATCACCAGGATCATCAGACCCCCGCCTCACACGCACCGAACGGCTACCGCGAAGCTACAGCCGAGCATCCCGCCGCCGGTAGGGCCCTCCCCCGGACCGCGGCGCGCGCGACGTCGTGAACGATCCCATGCGAGCGAGGAACGAAGGCGGGGCGGTCAGCGCGCATCCCGTCGATTGCTGACCCACGCTGAGCAACCGTCGGTACCGGAGACCAACGCTCGGTCTTCGATCGCGCGCGGGCGTGAGCGCGCGCGTTTGGCATTACGGACCCCCGCCACAGCGCCCGTCGCGGATGCCCGGGCTCCGCGGCCGGCGTGCACTGCGTCTACCCTGGAAACAGGAGGAGGTGACATGTCGATGATCGTGCTGGCGCAACGCCTGCGCCCGGGCTCCCGCGGGCTGGGCAGCTCGCTGCTGCTGCTCATCGCTGTCACCGCGGCGATCATCGCCGGACTGCTCGCAATGCACTCGTTGAGCAGTCACACCGAGCCCGCCGCGCTGGCGGCCGCGTCCTCAGGGCACGAGCACGGCGTCGCCGTCGATGAACACGCCGCTGCCGCGGTCGTCGGGCCCGGCACGGTGCAACCGGTCACGGACGGTGAGTGCGCAGACTGTGGCTGGCTCGCCAGCATGTTGGCGATGGGCTGCGTCCTCGCGCTCCTGATCGTCTCGCTGCTGGTCTTCCTTCCGCGTGTCGGCATCAGCTGGGGCGCCGCGCTCCGCGCCGGCCCCGCCCTGATCAGCCGCGCCGCTCTACTTCCGCAACCTCCTTCTCTTCGGGTTCTCTGCATCAGTCGTACCTGAACAGTGCTCCCCGACCGACCCCTCGCGGGTGGGCAGAGCACACGCGCGCCCGGGCACCGGCTCGTGCGCCTCACACATGACTGAGGAGAACCCAATGAAGAACCGCGCTGCGGCGACCGCCGCGATCACCCTGACCGCCCTTCTTGCCCTCGCCGGTTGCGCCGGCACCACCAACAGTGGCGGGATGGACAACATGCCCGGAATGGGCTCATCCGCATCGGCATCGCCTGCCGCCGACGTAAACAACGTCGACGTGCAGTTCACGATGATGATGATCCCGCACCACGAACAAGCCGTCGAGATGGCCGACATGGTCCTCGCCAAGGACGGCATCGACGAGCGTGTCACCGCCCTCGCCGAGCAGATCAAGGCCGCCCAGGGCCCGGAGATCGAGCTGATGGAATCCTGGCTTGATGACTGGGGCACCCCGATGGGCGACATGGATGGGATGGACCACGGCGGGATGATGTCCGACACCGACATGGCAGCCCTCGAGGCCGCCACGGGCGTTGAGGCATCCCGCCTGTTCCTGGAGCAGATGATCGTTCACCACGAAGGTGCGATCGAGATGGCCCAAGACGAGGTCGACAACGGGCAGAACGCCGATGTGATCGCCCTGGCGGAGAACATCATCGCCTCCCAGACCACCGAGATCACCACCATGGGGGACTTCCTCGCGACACTCTGACCGGCAGGGGCCGGCCGCACCCGACGGCCGGCCCACTGTCCGCGGAGACCGCGCGGTCACCACGATGAATGTCGAGGAACTTGTCGCCCACGGGGATGGAACCTTCCGCGCGATGATCACAAGCAACACCGTCAAGGGCAAGTATTCGATCGAGCGGCGATCCTGGCCTTCACGACGGCTGTGGAGTTCTCCGGCCGGCGCAAGATGTCACCCGGTGATCCGACTGCATACTTCCCCGGTGAAACCCCGGGGAGGTCACCTTCCTAGCCCCGGAGCAGCCTGTAGCCCATCCGCATACGGGCGGGAGACGGAAGCCCCCCCCATCGCGCATTCGGCCTGAGCCGGGACGGGTCGGCCCCTTCAGCCAAATGGCTCAGTCGGAGCCGCCTTCGCCCCCGGCGCTCGATGCGGTCCCTTCTTCGAGCGATCGTCGGTAGCGGCGTCGAAGCGACCCGCGAGTGGCCGGGACGGTCGATCGCGTGGCCGGCCGGCGGCGACCGCGCCAGCGTCGACAACTGGGCAGGGTGATGTCTCCCCACGAGGCCGCCTTGAAGAGCATGTAGCCGACCCAACCCAGCAGGAGGGCTCCCGAGAGCCACGGCCCTACGCCGGTCAGCCCTGGGGTGTGGACGATGTTGTTGGACTCGTCGCTGATGATCGCGGTGGGCTGATAGCTGGCCCGCGTAGTGCCCGTATCGTCGGTCCAACCGTCCAAGTAGACCTCGCGCTTGACGATGTCTCCGTCGTCGCTGACCCACGTCCCGACCGGACGACAGTCACCGCGCGGTCGCGGCTCGCAGTCCGTCTGCGTGAACGTGCCCCAGATCCGTGGCTGCGCGAGGTCAAGCACGCTGGCAACAAAGAGCGCCGCGACGA
The DNA here is from genome assembly GCF_053345975.1 of Microbacterium sp. C23T. Taxonomy (NCBI): domain Bacteria; kingdom Bacillati; phylum Actinomycetota; class Actinomycetes; order Micrococcales; family Microbacteriaceae; genus Microbacterium; species Microbacterium sp. C23T. Next base: position 108,026 of record NZ_JBKFBD010000001.1, read on the forward strand.
TGACCGCCAAGCATCCGCCGAGCACGTAGCCCAGGACCTGACCGAGCCGACGCCACCGCGCGCCCCATCGACGCTGCCGCTCCATGTAAAGGTCGTAAGCTGCGTGCGGATCCGGCGCACGCGTTTCAGTCACGGACGCGACTCTAGCCGGAGCTGGCCCCGCACCCCACCGCGTGTGGGAAGCACCGCGCAAAACCCGAGTTCGCCGAAGCCGTAAAGGCGGGAGTTGTCTCGAGGACGCCGCCGCGGCTGCAAGTCGCAGTTCCGCATCTACCAGCGAGACTTCAGCCGCGACGAGAGCGATGGCGATCCCCAAGCGGGCACGGAACGAGAGCGCAACGCCTGTCGAGCGGCCGCTCCCGCCGGGACAGCGGAGGGATGAGACTAACAGTTAGCCCGCGTAGGTGGGTTCGTGGAGCCGGAACGGCTCTCGCGTCCATACACCTACCCGTGACGGCTCGATTGCGTACCACTTCCGAGAGAGCCGCCGTATCGCGTCCTCGCGGTCATCGAAGGCGTCTCGCGCGTGGACCATTGCTAGGTTATCGACTACCAGGCAGTCGCCGGGCGCCAACTCCTCGGACTTCGCCGACGACGCGACTGTCCGCGTGAAGTCACCGAACCATGAGGCCACTTCGGCGCTCGGGGTGATGGCGTATTCGCCGCCGTCCCCGCGAAAGTGCGCCGCCGGAATTCCGCTTTCGTCGATGTAGAACAGCGGGCCCGTGACGCTTACGTGCTGCTTTCCTGCGAGACGTGTCACGGTGAGCGCGTCAGGCTGCGTGGCGTCAACGAAGCGATCCCAATGCGTGTCTGCGAGCAAGAGGCCGTGCGCGAGAACGTTCGAATAGAGCTGCCGTCCTCCCGCCCGGGGTCCAGCGTCCAAGCACATCGCGACGTATCGGATTGAGCCCGCCGAGCCGAGGCCGTCCTGGTGGAAGGGCATCGCTTCGGAGCTGAGGGCCACACCAGATGAGGGCACAACCCGGACAGTCATCACCGACTTGTACAGCTGCGATTCATCTCGAGGATCTAGCTCGAGCGGATGCTCGATTTCCTCGCCAAGCTGCAGAACGCCGTCAGCGGCTCGTAGTGCGTTCACCATGGGATGAACTTGACCGAGTGCTGTCTCGGCCATTTCGACATGGAACCGGAAGCGACCTGTAGGGGATCGCAGGGCCGATGCCGCAGCCAGAAGTTCATTCGGCGCTTCAAGATCGTACGCCGATGACGATGTGCCGTCCTCGAGCCAAGGGGTGATTTCGGCGGGTCTCGACAGCGCGTAGGTAGTGAGAATCCTCTCGAGGACCAACTCGGCGATCGATTCCCTCTGGCGGCGACCCGTGCTCATAGAGGTGCCCCCGCTAGTTTGTCCAGCAACGTCGCGCGATCGATATACCACACGACATTGCTAGAGCTGTGGATGGGCTTCATGCCGGTCTTTTTCATTAGCATCTCACCGTCATGGGTTGCCGGTCTCGCCAGAAGCATAGAAGGCGATTCAGCGGTCGAGAAGAGTTCGCGTAGTCGTTCAATTGTCGTGGCGATCATTGCCCGCCTGGCGACGGGATCCGAGCCGTAGAGCATCGTGATGTAGGCAGCCGCGGGAGCGTCAGTGACAAGGTCGTCGTCTTGAAGGTCGAGCGCCGATCGGTATTCGCCGGTGAGAAATCGCGCCAACGCCTCGGCCGACAGCGTCCAACAGGCCAGATAGCCGACGACTTCGTCGCTCACTCGCGCGCGGTTGGATCGACGGACTAGCACATGGACGCCGTCGGGACATCTGGCCAGACGGTCCCTCATCGTATCGGCGTTGGCATGACCGTCGCCCATTACCGAGCGACCAATGTCTACGACGCGTTCGATATAGGAGCCACGCAAAATGGCGCGCTTGGGTACCAACGACTGGACGGCACGCCGCCGCATCCAAAGTCTGACGGGCCACTCGGTCAGAAGTAGGAGCAGCGCGCCGACCGCAATCCAGAAGAGGATTTGCCCGATGGTTGAGTTGGTGCTCCACGGTGACAGCTGCCACAAAGTGGCAGCTACGCCAACCGACGTCGCGAGGACGATTCGAAGCACGCGGGTCGACTTCGCCGTCAGCCACTCCGCGGCCGCCCCCGTCCATTCCCTCGCGCTCACCAACACTCCTGCCGAATTCGATGGCTGGGGCGCGTACGGGTATCGCGTTGAGTGCTGGCTGACTCCGCTTCCCCAGAATGACGGCCGGCCAGGCGACCAAACTATCGCATGGACACATGAAGTTCGGCACCCAGAAACTCCTATTTCGCGTTCCCACCGCCGCGGCTCGCCTATAGGAATGGCTCAATCGAGTTCATGAACTCTCGCCGAAAGCTCGCCAGCTTGACCCGCGTCCTATCGGGGTGAACCCGGTTGGTGAGCAGAACGGCCGCCCAGCCCGCGTCTGGATCCGCGATCCACATGGTTCCGGTGAATCCGGTGTGCCCAAAACCGCGTGCAGAACCGATCGACGCCGCATCGCCTATGCGCACTCCCAAACCATGATCGAACGCGGCGCCATGGCTAGGGCGAAGCGATGGCGACGTCATCTCTTGCAGAGCCCGCCCCGAGAGAAGTCCGGGAGCAAGGAAGCTCTCTGCGAACTTGAGGACTTCCTCTACTGGTGCGAAGAGGCCCGCGTTCCCGGTTCTACCGCCTAAATACCAGCTCAGTTCGTCATGTACTTCTCCGCGGACGAGCCCGCGGCCGACATGATGCTCGTACTCAGTTGCGACCGCCATGCTCCGTGGGACAGGGCCAAATGCGGTGCGCTTGGCCCCAAGCGGCGTTAGGACTTCGGCTTGGAGGACCTGTGAAAGCGGCGCGGCCGTCGCGGCTTCAATCACCGCGCCGACGGCCACATAGCCCGGGCATGAGTATGTGAACCTCGTATCTGGTGCTGCTTCCAGGCGTGACCTAAGCAGGTCACGCATGCGGTGCCCGGGGGCAACTTCTGCGTCCCGCCATATCTCGGAGATAGCCGGCAGACCGGATGTATGACGAAGGAGCATGCGCAGTGTGATTCGATCAGCCCCGGGACCGACGCCGATTGGAAGGATGTCAGCCACCGGGGAATCCAAGTCCATCGTGCCTCGGTCAGCAAGCGCGACGGTGGCGGCAGCGACATATGTCTTCGTTAGTGATGCGAGATCGAAGAGACTGGACGCTGTTATCGCCCCGGACTCGCCGAAAGCGGGTGTTCCGACTGTGGCGATAACGCGATCACTTTCACACCGAACGCCGACTGCGGCCGCGCTGAATAGGCGCGCATCCAACCCCGAACGAAGCACCGCGTGAATCGTCGCCTCGAGTGTCGCCACGAGCATCCGTTCGGGTCGATCGTCGCAAGTACCCTAGCCCACCTAAGGTGACTTTCCGCATACGCGCCCCCAGCAGATGTGTCACATGCTGCTGGCCGACATCGACGGGCGCACTAGCACGACGCACCTAGCCAGGATCCTCTAGCGAGCAGTGGCGCGGGGAGGGACCTCCGCCGGGCATACGACTCACCTTTGGGCCGCGCGTCCTCGAAGGTCCAGAACCCGGCGCGGCGGATTCGCGTGCCGTTAGTGTGCGCAAGGGTCGCCCTCGTGTGCAATGAACCCATGACATCGCACGGGCAGAGCGTGGTGGACGAGCTGAAACGCCTCGTCGCGGACGGGCACATCTCGGCAGATGCCCTGCACGTCATCACCGGCATCCCCGCCGACAGCGTGCGCGCGCTGCTCGGCGAGGCTCCTCTCGTGTCGGCGGGACTCAGCCCGAAGTCGGCGGCTCTTGCGGCCGATGAGGACAGGCGACTCTCGATCCTCGCCGCGCAACTCACGGACGGAATGCAGATCGGTGACGACGAGCGATTGAAGGGCATCTTGGAGTCCCTGACGATCGAGTGCCACCTCATACTCGAGAACATCGCCGGGCTGACCGGACTCGACGTCCACGACCTCGAGCTCGCGTTGCGAGCCCCGCAGGCGCTCTCTGCAGATAAGAAGTACGCCCTCGCGCTCAAGAGCTCATACCTGATCAACGCCATCAATCAAGCTCGTGGGTGACGATCCACATGCGGGCGCTGACCGCAAGAGGGACCCGACGTGCGCATCCGGTTTCCGAAGGCGACCAATGGCGCCGCTGATATGGTGGTTGAGTGGCCCGATGCTGCCGCGCGCAGCCGCGCGATAGGGGACGGCCGGCGTTTAAGCGCTTTCTCACGCGTAACTAGGCCGAGCGCCGGCTTTGTACCAGATATCACTCGGCTCCAACCCCGTAAAGGCCAGGTCTTCGATCTGCGGTTCCACTCGAGCCCAGATCTGTTCCAGCGTGCGGGCCGGTGGAAGAATTGCCTCTGGCGCGAGCGACGGATCCTGCTCAATGAGTTGCGCATAGTTTGCTGCGTAAAAGTCATAAACGACCTTCGCGCGGAGCTCGAAGGACGGGTGGGTGGAGGACGTCGGCGGCTCGAGTCCCAGGACCCGGAGTCCGTCGTCCACCAATTCATGGACCTTCATCGCCATTACGGCAGCGCTAAGGGCGATGTTCGGTGGAACTGAATCGAGCAGGGCAGCAGACTCAGAAACGATCCATGCACCGACGATGTCTGCCCGCAGTTCCTTCTCTTGGGGGCTCACGACTTTGGGTGGGATGCCGGCGATCGTGTACCCAAACTGGTCGATAAGAGCGTGCGCGTACTCGTGTGCGAGAACAAACCGCTCAGAGAAATCTATGAGATGCGCGAGGTGGGGTCGGTATTTCGGCTCTGGCGCCCGCGTGCTGTTTGGATGTGGCTCTCCTTCAAAGAGCCACGAGATAAGGCATGCGGATGCGGTTTCGACTCCCGCGGGGTCACGGTCAAGCACCTTCTCGACCGAAGCTGGGCGGGGATCGAGTCCCACGGCGCTTCCGGGCGGGGGATCGATCGGTTGCCAGCTCAGGACGGCGGCCTTCGCCAGCTGGTAGTAGGAGGTCATCATCCCAGCCGCAACGGCGATGACAGCGTAGTTCTCGACTGCGCGAGTCCACGCGAGACTACGCGGTTCAGCGATGGTTCCTACCAGGATGCGCTCCAGTGCTTTCGCATCTTGACCCGTCTCGCGGAGGTGGCGATCGAGGAGCATCTCGATCGACGCAGCCTGACGAGCAAGTATCTCGAGGTAGTGGCCATCCTCAGCCCAGCCCGGAGAAACGCGCTCGATGACCGCTCGGGATCGCGCGAACCTCTCGCGTTCGGACTGGAGGTCGTATGTGAACGGTCCTGCACGCAGGCGATCTCCTTCGCGGACACACCCCTTCTCGCGATCAGTCGCCGCGGCCAACGCATCTACATAGCCGTCACGCGTCGGCGGCGCCTTCGCCCATTGTTCCTGCCTTTCACGCAGTAGGTCGCGCGCATAACTGAGGGCAGGCGGATGCTCAAGCGTCATTTCAATTCACCGAGCACAACGTTTCCGCCGCTCCAGGCCTGCTCGAGTTGACCGCCCCAGTCCGAATTGGCCTTGAAGATTCCTTGCACCACCCCAACGCTGTCATCTTTCGTCTCTGCGAGGACTGTCGCGATCGGGGCCAAGATGGCGCTCGCCGCGCCCAATGCCTCATCCGCCAGCGTTTTCCCCGGGTTTGTGATCAGCGCTGTCAACTTCGACATCACCGCGCCCTGATTGGCGGTGAGGTCCTCGTGCACCTTTCGCATGGTCGCGCCGACATGCTGGATACCCCGGTCGGCCTCGGAAACTAAAATGAAGACCGCCAAGCCCCCGATGATCGTTCGTGGATAGAACAACGGGGCGCCTTCGCCTAGCGTGAAGGAGATTGTGGATCCGGGTGCCACGTTGTGGATTAGTTGTTGCGGTAGTTCGGCGGGTGGCATCACAGTCGGGGGCTTACCACTCAGGTCGACAGCCGCGGTAATGAAGTAGATCTGGTGCCGTTTACGCAGCCAACCCCAGATCCCGTCCCAGTTCCCCGATACCGTGAGGGACTTCAAGGACAAACCGCGCGGATAGTACGACTTCGGAAACTCGATCTCTTCTCCCTCAAAACCCAACGAACGTTCGGAAACTTCGCCAGTGAAGCCAATCCGCTGCGCGCTGCCGAAACCGAACGAGTTCTCGACCGTCATGATGCCCCCAAGTTGCATTTCGATCCTCGCTGATGCGCGAGAAGCTACTCCCTCTCCGATTGTTTGGCTAGGTACGGGCCGAGAGCGGCGCACTCCTGGCCAGCGCCATCCGCGCTGCGGGCACCCCTGTCACTTCCGCAGCAATGACCGCAGGTGTGCATTGCTGGCGGGCAGAAGGCGGAGAGCGTGCGTGTCCTGTTGGCGTGCGGGCGGGATCGTCATGCACTGCCTCGAGTGCAGGTTGGGACAGGCGGTGCGCGAATAGATACGTCGCGTGCGACCCCGAGGACGTCCGCTAGGCCTCCCTATTCAGTGAATCGCGTCTGTGGTTGCTGGCCGGCGACGAGCGCGCCCTGGGCATCCTCAAGCGGGCGGTGAACGTAAGTGGGGCCGTCGGCGTGCTTGTGGGTGATTTCTGCATTCGATTCAGGCGCCGCCGATGGTTATGCCTCCCGGATGCGCGCACGCACAGAGCGCGGATACCCCTACCGTCCGCGCACCGCTGGTGCGTGTTGCCGACGCGAATGGGTCGGCAGCCTTCTGCCCGTGGTGTTGTTCCGCCACGATGGATTGACCATCGTGAGGAGGCAGATGCGATCCATCAACCCGATCCCAAACGACCCTTGGCCACAGGGCATGAGCATCACAATCGAAGATCGCGCTGACCCGCTCCTCGAACTGCTGTGGATACGCGAGGCGTACGGTCTGCCGGTCGAAGGTGACGATCTACCGCCCGTGCTCATGAGCCCTCCCACCGAGCAATTCACTCCGCCGTCGGCGGGCGACGGCGAAGCGTGGGCGTCCGCGTGGCCGTCGCTGTGGACGTCGACGGTTGAGCATGCCGGGAAGGAGTTCGATCCTGCGTTGCACGAACGGCTGAGTCACACGGCGAATGGCTCGCGCGAACGACTTGAACTGTTGCAGGAGATCGTCGGCCCCACCTGGCGAGACCGACTCGGCCCGGACGCACTCGATCGTGAGTCCTATCGGGAATGGAACGACGCAACCTTCCGGGCAAAGCTCGCCTCGCGGCCAGCTGGGATAGAAGGCAACGCCTTGCGACGTGATCTCGACGCCGTCGTCGCAGCGTGGCGAGCCGGGATGACCAAAATCATCACCATCCCCTGCCGAGGCGAATACAACCGCCGAGTCGGCGACAATGCGCTGCTCATCACCGAAGAAACCATGACCACCAGCGAGTCGTTCCGTCGCGCCCTTGCAGCGTTTACGTAGCCCCGCCCGGTGGAACACACCAGGCACCAGGCGACACCCCTAGTCAGACGACTGGCGTACCGCCGTCATGCGCGCTGCTACGTCCTCGCCCTCGGCACATTGGCCAGCACGTCGGCTGCTTGCGCCTCGGTCAGCTCCCAGCGCGAGTTCTTCTCGTGGTCGGGGTACGTCGCGCGCAGGTAGTTACGCACTACAAGACCGGGGCGCGCTTCTCGGTGATAGCCGAGGAGTCGGGCCAGTTCGACGGGCGTGTACGGCTCCATGGCGAGAGAATACGCCAGCCCACCGCGCCTCCCGGCGTCGGGTCACCAACGTCCAAGACTCGATCCCTATGCGCGCGGCGCCCGATGGCGGGCCGTGACGTGCGTCGTCAGTCCTCGAGCAAGTACCCGGCGACATCGGCAGGGCGTTCCGCCCCCGCCACGAAGTTGGACGCTAAAATCGGGCCATGCCGGACACCCTGCAACGCACGCAGCTGATCGGGACCAACGATTCTGGCGACTACGAATATCTAGAAACGTACGTCGAGTTCGATGGCGAGAATTATCACGAGTGGATCGTGGAGGAGTTGCCTGAGGCGCGATTCAGACTATGGCGAATTCATGGCTATCCCGAGCGTGGCATTGTGAGCTATCTCCCCGGCGATGAGTGTGGTTTGGCCGAACTCGTCCGGGCCGGCTTCGCGGACGTTCCACGAGTGAGCCGGAGCGTCGGGTAAGGACCCGAATGCTCCACCCTCGCTGAGCAGCATGGGGATGCCCTTGGTCATCCCCCTTCGGGCGGGATGGAGGCCGGACGGTAGAGTGCACTCTCTATGGTGCGTCCGAGCGCCGCCCGATTCGCACCAATTGTCGGCAGTGGGGCCGGTGATACCAACGTCGGTGCGGAGTGCCATGGGCAACTACGATGGCCTCGGCCTCGTGTCGGCGGCGCGCTCTAGTGTGAACTCGTGAACTCGTCTTCCCGTCTTCGCGAGTTGCTGACTCATGCACTCGATCAGTTTGACGCTCCGGGCACCTCTGTCGCAACGAGCGTCCGGCGCGCCAGCCGCGTCGCTTCCTTGCGTAAGGACTACGCGAACCAGCTTTGGCTGCAATGGGAGTTGACGGACCTGTCGGCAGGCAAAACGCAGAAATGGCAGGATCCAACGATCGCACGGATCAAGGCGGAGCTGGACTCACTGCTCGGCGCTGAAGTTGGGCGCGAGGAGGGTTTCCGGGCGTTCCTCCAATTTGAGCGCAACCGCACAATGGAGATCGACGGCGAGGCAAAGGTTTACGGCGCATCCATCGGTCAACTCGAGGAGCAACTGCGAACCATTCAGGCGGCGCACGACGACTACACAATTCCGGATGGACTCAACTCCGGCGACCTCTACTACGCGCAGCAATACGCGGACGGCGGCAAGGCCAAGCTCCTTCCCCATATCGGCATGCTGCAGAAGGTCCTGGATCGGGTGCGAATCTCCGTCCACGCATTCCTTGTCGCCACCGAGGCCGAGCTCGAGAAAGGCCAAGTACAAGCCGGCCTATTCGTTCGCGCACAGGACTACGTCAACGGTGCACTCGCGCAATATGCTCCCAAGGCTCTCGACCAGTTCGTGGCCGCGCAAGATCGGCTGTTCGACGGGCAGCGAGAAGATCTCGCTCACGCGCTGACGTCCTGTCGCCGGATGCTCAAGTCGCTCGCCGACGCGCTGTACCCTGCGACGGATGAAGTCGTCACTGGGCTCGACGGCAGCCAGCGCAAGATGTCCGACGACCAGTACCGCAACCGACTTCTAGAGTATGTGCGTCAGGTCCTCGGCAAGCACGGGCAGGGCGCCGTCATTCAAGGAACACTCGACGGGTTGGGCGGGCGCCTCAAGTCGTTGGACTCGTTGGCGAGCAAGGGAGTGCATGACGACGTATCGGCCGCAGAAGCGGAGACGTGCGTGATCTGGACCTACCTTCTCGCCGCCGATCTACTCCGACTCGCCGACGGGACCTCTGCCCTGCTGGCGAACGATGGACAGGCGGCATAGCACCCATCCTTAAGGCATGCATCAACACGACTAGGGGCGCTCGCTGCGAGTGCTGCGCACCGCCCCTGCCCCGTGCTCCTCGATTCATGAAGGACCAGATGCCGAAGGGACGGCGCCACGTGACCGCCCGCGCGGCCGAGCTGGGTGTAACCCGGGCGCATCTGGGGCGTCGCGCCTGCGCAGCACAGGGTTACGTAACCAAATAGAGTTTGCTCGACGAGGGAGCGGCGAGGCGATGACGAGTTTGACGAGAATGAGGCTGCGCAACTTTAAGAGTTGGCAGGACACCGGGGAAGTCCGGCTTGCGCCGATCACCGCCTTTTTTGGGTCCAACTCCTCTGGGAAAACGAGTCTGCTTCAAAGCCTCCTGTTGCTGCGGCAAACGACTGAGTCTCCTGATCGCAGCCGCGTACTCGACCTCGGCGGTCCATCCACACTTGTCGACCTCGGGACCGCCCAAGACATCCAGTACAGACACGACCAAGAGAACCGCGTTGGTATCGAAGTCGGGTGGATTGAAGACTCTGCGATCCAGGTCACAGACCCGGTGCTACGTGCCCGAAAACTCAGATCAACAATCATCGACAGCGACCGAATGGGCATCGGCACGTCGTTACACATTGACAGGAGTGGCATTCGCGTCGAGCGAACCGACTACTCGCTCGGCGACGCAACATTCACGATGGTACGCCGCGAAGGCGAAACGTCTTACGATCTGACATCCAATAAGTACACGTTCGTGCGCGCGCCCGGACGAGCATGGCCTCTTCCTCACCCCGCCCGGTTCTACGGGTTTCCGGATCAGGTTCGAGCCTACTTTCAGAACGCGAGCTTCCTCAGCGATCTCGAACTGAAGCTGGAACAGCGATTTGGGCGCATTAGGTATCTCGGGCCACTTCGAGATGACCCTAGACGCCAATACATCTTCGCTGGCGGTGTACCTGGTGACGTTGGTCGGCGAGGAGAACTATCGATCGATGCGTTGATCGCTTCACGGTTGGCTGGAACAAAGGTCTCGCGTGGCCGTACCTCGCGTAACTATCGATTGCCTGCGATAGCCACGGAGCAACTGGTTGCGGAGTGGTTGAAGGAACTGGGGCTGATTGATCGCTTCACTGTTGAGGCGCTCGATGACCGAGAGACAGTGTTCCGCGTGAGCGTCCAGCGACGATCAATGTCGACACCGGTCCTGCTGACCGATGTGGGATTCGGGGTGAGTCAGGTACTTCCGGTGTTGGTGCTCCTGGCGTATGCGCAGCCAGGCGACACTGTTGTGCTTGAGCAGCCGGAGATTCACTTGCATCCAGCGGTACAGGCGGGGTTGGCAGACATAATCATCGAGACTGCGCTCGCGCGTGGCGTACAGATCATCCTCGAGAGCCACAGTGAGCATCTGCTCGCACGATTGCAACGCCGGATTGCGGAGCGAACCCTAGATCGCGGACTCACTCTCGACGTTGCTGATGTAGCCCTCTACTTCTGCGAGGTGGCACAGGACTCCAGCCAGATTCGCGAGCTCGAACTGGACCTCTTCGGCAGTATCGCCAACTGGCCCAAGGACTTCTTCGGTGACCCGACGCAGGAGGCACTGGCCATGCTTGAAGCGCGGGCGGCGCGCCAAGAGTGAGAAACGTCGTAGATACCAACGTCTTGATCGCGGCCAACGGACGGCTTACGCATGCGGATGCACATCTGAGCGCGGCGGCAGCTCGCTACCTGGTGGAATTGATTGGCGGAACCGACGTCATTCTCGAGGACACGATCGGCAACGTGTTGAACGAGTACAAGAACTACATGCAGTTCAGCGGCCAACCTGGCGTCGGGGACTACTTCTTCCGCTGGTATTTGCAGAACAGATGGGACGGACGACGAGTGGGCCGAGTGGAACTCGACCCTGCTCAACCGCTCACGCAATATCTGCCCGCGTCACTCCACTCCTTCGATCCTTCGGACCACAAGTGGATAGCCGTGTATATCCAGGGGTCGGCGGATGTGATCGTCAACGCGACGGACAGCGACTGGGCTGAATCGCGTGAACTGCTGTTGGAACACTCAATCAAGGTGCGCGAACTTAGCGATGAGAACTAAGGGCTGTCATCTTCCGCGCGAACCGATCGGACGCGAGATGGACTGCGTCGAAGGCGGACCTGCATAACATGGTTACCGCGAGCTGGCCGGGCGGCACGCCGCCCCCCGGCCTGGTTGCACGCTTCATTCGTCGCTCGCTGAGAGCGCGAAAGCCGGTCCGTCAGAGCACGCTTCCGAGTCATCGTCCAAGCTACTCTCGCCCTGTGACCCGACTTGTCGCCACCTACCGATTGCCGGTGTCGTTGCTTCTTGACAGCGATTGCTTCGGACGCGAGTACTCCGTGCGAATCGCAGGAGTGGACCTTCGTCTCCACACGCCGGGGGTGGTCCCGGTTGGGGACCGATGGGACGTTCGGAAGCCCGATATCGCGGGAGTCCCGGAGCCGCCAGATGACGACTTCGCATGGGGCAACGTCACTGGATGGCGCACCGACCCGCCAACCGTTGAGGCGGCATGGGTAAGCGGAATCGCGCTCGACATGGATCTCCCAGATGACTCGCTCGAACGCGAGGTCATCAACCCCAACGGGGCTTGGCGGCCCGCTGGTGCGACGGTGGACAAGCTGTTCGCCGGCATCGGTGGATGGTCCGATGCGGTGTTCGCGTGGGTTGGCAGTCTGGTCAATCAGCACACATTTTCCGGGGATCGTCTGTTTGGTGCCGGGTGGGTAGGTGACGGGCTTACGGTCCGTGCAGTCGATGGTGACGGCGAATCACCACGCGACATGCGATCGAACAACATGGTGGTCACGATCCGGGTGTCGACATCCATCGAGCGACCAACTTTCGAGTGGGTGCTGAATGCGGTCGACCACAATCAGGAGCCTCCTCTGGCCCACATGTTCCTCCGGGAGGCCGCCGGTGAGTATCGGCGGGGTCAATTGCGCAGAGCGGTGATCGAGGCGGGCTCGGCCGCAGAACTAGCCTTGAGTAGATGGCATGCCGCCAATCCCAGCGGGTGGAAGAAGAAGTTGAACGGGGATGTGACGCTCGGCGCGGCGGTGAAGTTCACCAAGGCGCCGGTCCCTGCCGACGCTGCCACGGCGCTCGTGGGCGTTCGCAATGATGCGATTCATCGCGCACAGACTCCGAGCGGTGAGCAGGTGATTCGCGCGATCGAAATCGCAGCGGAGATCGTGGAGGCGTGCGAGCCATTGGGGGCGCCGCAATCGCCCATCGATGCGGCCCGCGACCTGAGACATCGAAGCCCGTGGGAGGCAAACAGACATACGTAGGCCGACACCGCCGATCCTGGTTGCTCATCACGACCACTGCCAGCGCACCCGATCGCGACGAAACCTATGGCGCCTCTTGGCGCTCGGCGCCGCGAGTGCTCGAAGTGAAGTCCGGTTGTTCCCACCCGCAACCCTGTCAGCCTGTCACCGACCCGACCTCCACGGGCGTTCATGCAGAAGTCGCTGCTCGCTTCAGGGTCCTCCAGCGCGCAGACCAGTCGAGGACTCGGGGCACGGACAGGAACTGCGCCGGGCAAGCTCGTATACCCGGCCCGGTGAAAATGCACGTGTGGCCGCGCTATTCGCGCGGCCACACGGGATGGTCGCAGCCGTAATCGTGTTGCGACGCGAGGGATGTCTCAGTGACCGTCGTGCGGACGATCCTCGCCATTCGCGGGCTCGCCAGAACCCTCGTCGTGGGAAACTGCTTCGTCTTCGGGCGCGCCGTTACCCTCGTCCGCCGCCGGCCCCGCCTCATCAGCCGCGCCCTCAGCGTGATCGGCCTCGGGCGACGCATCGCCGTCGTCCGCGGAATCGCCGGCGGGGGCCGGGAGATCCTCCGGCTGGTCAGCGGGCTCACCCGCATGCTCGGACTCACGGGGCGCGACTGCGTCCGCAAGGTCGCTCGCGACGTCGGTCTCGGATCCCCCTTCGACGTCGGACTCGCCAGCCTGGCCCGGCTCCGCGTCGGCGACCGGCTCTGAGTCCTCCGTGGTCTCCCCGTGCTCCCGGTCGTCGGTCGGGGCCGACATCGATTCGGGTTCCGCGGGCTCGGCCGCGGGCTCATTGTCGACTGCGGCATCCGCGTCAGTCTCCGGCACGCTGTCAACGGCGGCGTCCGCCTCAATCGATGCGACTTCGTCCGACACCTCGGCGTCCGACCCCGAACCAGCCTCGGCGTCCGACCCCGAACCAGCCTCGGGTTCGGACACCGCAGGCTCCGCACTCGTGAGCTCAGCGGCATCCGCCTCGGGCTCCCCCGCGTCCTCCGACACAGGTTCCGCCGCCTCGACTGAATCGTCCGCCGATTGCGTCAGGGCCTCAGCCTCGACGGGCGCCGGGGTCGAGTCCGACACCTCGACGTCGGGTCCTTCTTCGATCACAGGCACAGCGACCTCGGAGGTCTCGGCCGCTGCCGAACCTCCGGTCTCACGCTGCCGCCGCTGCCGGCGGGTCTCGAACGCCGCAGCGCCCGCAGCACCCGCGGCCCCGGCAGCACCCGAACCCGCAACGTCACCCGAAGCCACGGCACCAGCCGCTCCGGCCGCACCCGCACCAACGCCGGCGCCCACGAGCACGCCCGCGGCCGCAGCATCCGTCCCGCCATCCGGCCCATCGCCCTCAGGAGCCGGGCCACCGCCGTCACCCTCGTCGCGACGGCGTCGGCGCTCAGCGCGCCGCTCCTTCGCACCCTCGACGAGGTTGTACAGCGTCGGGAGCACGAGCAGCGTCAGCACGGTCGACGACACGAGGCCGCCGATCACGACGATCGCGAGGGGCTGCGAGATGAAGCCGCCCTGGCCGGTGATGCCGAGCGCCATGGGCGTGAGCGCGAAGATCGTCGCGAGCGCCGTCATGAGGATCGGGCGGAGGCGTCGCGAGCCACCTGCCACCGTCGCGTCGTGCGCGGTGAGACCCTTCTCGCGGTACTGGTTCACGAGGTCGACGAGCACGATCGCGTTCGTGACGACGATGCCGATGAGCATCAGCACACCGATGAGCGACGCGACGCCGAGCGGCACGCCCGTGATGATCTGCAACAGGATCGCACCGGTCGCCGCGAACGGAACCGATACGAGCAGCAGCAGCGGCTGGCGCAGCGACTTGAAGGTCGCGACCATCACGATGTAGACGATCAGGATCGCCGCGAGCAGGGCGAGGCCGAGCTGCGAGAACGCATCCTGCTGCTGGGTCACCACACCGCCGAGCGTGGCATCCGCCGACGACGGCAGGTCGGCGTCGGCGAGCGCCGTCGTCACCGAGGCCGTCGCGGTCTGCAGGTTGTCGGTCGACGGGGTCACCGTGACGGTCGACGTGCGCTGGCCGCCCTCGGTGGTGATCGAGGTCGGGCCTTCGCTCTCCTCGACGGTCGCCACCTCTTCGAGGGCGATCGGGCCGGTGGCGCTGGGCACCTGCAGCTGGCGCAGGTCGTCGAGCGACGCCGGCGTCTCGGACGCCGCGAGGTACACCGTGAGCGAGGTGTCGTCGATCTCGACCGTGCCGATCGACTGCGGCTGCATCGTGTTCGACACCAGCGCGCCGACCGCGACCTCCGAGAGGCCGAGCTCCGCGGCCTTGTCGCGGTCCACCGTCACGGCGATGTACGGCAGCGAGGCCGACAGGTTGCTCGAGACCTGGCCCACTCCGTCGGCGCCCTCGACGGCCGAGATGACAGCATCCGTCGCGTCCTGAAGGGTCGACGAGTCGGGAGCCGTGACGTCGATCGCGATGTCGGTCGAGCCGAAGCCGCCGCCACCCGCGGCGACCGTGATCTCGCCGGCGTCGTCGAGGTCGGCGACCGCGGCCTGCACCTCTTCGCGGAGCGCGACCTGGTCGACGCCCGGGTCGGTGGTGATCGAGTAGGTGATGCCGCTGCCGCCGCCCGAGAAGGCGTCGCGCAGGGCGGAGCCGCTCGAGCCGATCGACACCTGCACGGTCTCGATGCCGTCGATGTCGAGGAGCACCTCCTCGACCTGCTCCGCCGCGGCGCTCTCGGCCTCGAGCGAGGGGGCCGGGCCGATGTCCTGCGTCATCGTGAACGTGTTCTGGCCCGAGTCGCCGAGGAAGTTCGTCTTCATGAACGGCGCGGCGGCGATCGTGCCGACGAGCACCAGCACGGCGAGGGCGAGGGTGATCCACGAGTGCTTGAGCGTCCAGCGGAGGATCGGCAGATACGACTTCTGCAGGCGGCTCGGCGGCGCGGCCGGGTCTTCCGGGTCGACCGCGACACCCTGGGCGTCGAGGATCGGCTTGCCGGGCTTGAGGAACCAGTACGCGAGCACCGGCACGATCGTGAGCGCCACGAAGAGCGACGCGGTCATGGCGATCGTCACGGTCATCGCGAACGGACGGAACAGCTCGCCCGTGACATCGCCGACGAACGCGATCGGCAGGAACACCGCGACCGTCACGATCGTCGACGCCGTGATGGCCGAGGCGACTTCCCGCACGGCCCGGCGGATCGAATCGCCCTTGTCGGCATCGCCGACGTAATGCCTCTTGATGTTCTCGATGACGACGATGGAGTCGTCGACCACACGCCCGATCGCGATCGTGATCGCGCCGAGGGTCAGGATGTTGAGCGAATAGCCGAACGCCTGCAGGCCGATGAACGTGATGAGGATGCTCGTCGGGATCGAGATCGCCGCGACGAGCGTCGAGCGCACCGACAGCAGGAAGACGAAGATCACCAGCACCGCGAACAGGAGGCCGAGCAGGCCCTCCTTCGCGAGGGTGTCGATCGACTCCTGGATGTAGGGCGCCTGGTCGAACACGACAGTGAACTCGGCGCCATCGAGCGAGTCCTCGAGGTCGGGCAGCACCGCGAGCACGCCGCGCGACACATCGACCGTGTTGGCGGCGGGCAGCTTCGTCACGGCGATCGTGAGCGCCGGCTCGCCGTTGACGCGCGAGACGGTCGTGACGGGGTCGGCCTCTTCTGCCACGGTCGAGACGTCGCCGATGGTCTTCGGGCCCGCGACGAACTGATCGGCCGTCGACGGCACGAGCGGCAGCGCCGCGATCTCGTCGACCGACGAGATCTTCGAGCCGGTCTGCACCGTGAGCGTCTCGTCGCCCTCGGTGATCTCGCCGCCCGGGAACAGCACGCCGTTCTGGTCGAGCGCATCGCGGATCGCCTGCTGCGTGTAGCCCGCCGCCGAGAGCGCGGCCTGGTCTGGCGTTATCGTGACGCGCTGACCCACGCCGCCGACGATCTGCGCGGCGTTGACGCCCGCGACATCTTCGAGATCCGGGATGACGGATGCCTCGAGCTGAGCCTGGATCGTCGCCTCGTCGTCGTAGCCGGTCACGGCCAGCTGAATGACGGGGAAGTCGTCGATGCTCGCCGAGATGACGTTCGGCTCGACCCCGGTCGGCAGCTGCGACTTGATGCGGTTGATCGCCTGCGTCATCTTCTGCTCGGCGGTCGCGAGGTCGGTGCCGTAGGTGAACGACGCCTGCACGATCGAGGCGTTCGTGGTGCTCGTCGCACTCGTCGACTCGAGCCCCGGAACGCCCTGGATGGCGGTCTCGATGGGCACCGACACGTCGTTGCTCACGACCTCGGGCGACGCGCCCGGGTACGTCGAGACGACGATGAGCGCGGGGAACTCGATCGAGGGGATCAGTTCCTGCTTGAGGTTCGTGAGCGCGAGGCCGCCGAAGATGGCGGCGACGATCGTGATCAGCGCGATGAGCGCGCGGTTCTTGAGACTCAGAACGGCGAGGTTCGACACACGGAGGCCTTCGCTGGTGAGGTGATGCAGGGGGAGGGGCGGAGCCCGCACGATACGGAGATGTATCGCGTTTCAGTATTTCATGCGGCTCTCATGAAACCGCTCCCCCGAGGACGAGGCCGAGTCCTGCCGCGACCGCGGCGAGCGCGAGCGTGCCGAAGAGGTTGAGGGCCGCATGCCGCCAGCGCTTGCGCTGGGCGAGCAGCACGGTCTCTACCGAGACGGTGCTGAAAGTCGTGTAGCCGCCGAGCAGACCGAGACCGAGCACCAGCGACAGCTCGGGCGCGATGGCCGTGCCGAGCCCTGTGACCACGCCGAGCACGAAAGAACCCGAGACGTTCACAACGAGGATTCCGATCGGAAACCGCTCGCCGCCCGACGGCGTGAGCCACCGGTCGACGACGTACCGCAGCCCGGCGCCGACGCCGCCCGCGAGCGCGGCGACCAGCAGCCACGGGCTCACTCGGCGTCCTCCGGGTACTCGATCTCGCCCGGCCGGTCGGCGATCCGGCGTCCGGTGAACAGTCCGACGATCGCGCCGACGACACCTGCGATGACGGATGCTGCCGCCAGCCCCGCCGCCAGCCACGGCGTCGCGACCCACAGGGCCGTGGCCACCGCGAACGCGCTGTAGGTGGTGAAGCCGCCCATGATCCCCGTGCCGAGGAACGAGCGGAGCATCGGCCGCCGGTCGTCGAGCCAGCCGACGATGACCCCGAGCACGAGGGAGCCGACCACGTTGATCCCGAGCGTCACCCACGGCACCGCCGTCGGATCGGTCACCGGGTCGAGCACGAGCGCGCGGGCAAGGACGCCGATCGCCCCGCCGGCCACCGTCACCCCGAGGATCCGTGGATCGACGGGCTGCGGCATCCCTTCACGCTACTCCGCGAGCTCGGCGTCCTCCGTGATCTCGGGCTCGCCGCCGCGACGCGCGGGCTTCAGCAGAAGCGCGCGGATCGCGGACTCACCCGTCTTGGAGAGGTCGAGGAGGTGTCCGTCGCCGTAGCGGGCGAACACACGCGGATCGATGTACGAGCCGCGCGCGACCGACGGGGTGTTGCCGAGCGCTTCGGCCGTCGCGCGCACGGCCAGCACCTCGGCGCGCTTGCGGTCGGTCTTGGTGTCGACGGTGCCGATGCGTGCGAGCGCCTCGGCGGCGAGGATCGTGCCGCGGAGCGTCCGGAAGTCCTTGGCGGTGAACTTGCCGCCGGTCAGCGACCGCACGTACGCATTCACCTCGGCAGGAGTCAGCGGCACACGCCTGCTCCCGCGCTGCCATGCGAGCAGCGGCGAGCGCGGGCGCCCCGTCGCGAGCAGCTCGATCACCGCGGCGAGCTCGGCGTCATCGAGCTCCAGCAGCTGGTTCTTTCCACTCTTGCCGGGAAAGGCGAAGGTGATGACGGATGCCGCCACCGCGGCATCCCGTCGCTGCAGGGTCGTGAGGCCGCGGCTGCCGTGCGCGGCGAGGTAGCGCTCCGAGCCGATGCGCGGAGCGGCCTCGTCGAGGAGCCGGAACGCGACGGCGAGCACGCGTTCACGGTCGAGGGCATCGCGGCGCAGCGACGTCGTCACCCGCGCACGGGCGCGAGGCAGCGCCTCGGCGAGGGCCAGCGCCCGCGCGAACTTGCCGCGGTCCCGGCCGGCGGTCCAGTCGGGGTGGTACAGGTACTGCCTGCGGCCGGCCTCGTCGATGCCCACCGCCTGGATGTGCCCGTCCGGACGCGTGCTGATCCACACGTCCTGCCAGGCGGGCGGGATCACCAGCGCCTGGATGCGGGCGAGGTGGCGGGGACCGGGAGGTCGCCCCTTGGCGTCGACGTACCGGAACCCGGACCCGGCGCGCAGCCGACGGAAGCCGGGGTCCTCGTAGGGCCGGACGCGCGCGAGTTTCGGCATCCGTTCACGCTACCGAGGTCGTGGGGTCGGCCGACGGGCTCGGGTTACCCGCCGGCCGGGTCTCCCCCCGCGTCAGTGGTTGCGGATCATCGAGATGAGCTCGGACTTCTTCTTGCCCGCGTACCCCTTCAGGCCCAGCTCCTTCGCGCGCTTGCGCAACTCGGGCACCGTGCGGTCGTCGTAGTCCTCGGCGTTCCCGCCGCGCTTGCCGACCGTCTTGCGGCCCTGCGCCGCCGCGGCATTCGAGATGCGCGCGGCCTTCTCCTTCGAGGCGCCGTCCTTGCGGAGCTCCTCGTAC
The DNA here is from genome assembly GCF_053345975.1 of Microbacterium sp. C23T. Taxonomy (NCBI): domain Bacteria; kingdom Bacillati; phylum Actinomycetota; class Actinomycetes; order Micrococcales; family Microbacteriaceae; genus Microbacterium; species Microbacterium sp. C23T. The sequence continues at coordinate 127,392 of NZ_JBKFBD010000001.1, forward strand.
ATCTCGCGGTCTTTGAGACTCGATCCGCGCTGTCCTGGCATGGCTTCCTCCTTCGTCCACCGCCGCGGGGGCGGGTTTCACAGGCCCTTGCCTCCGGTCACGGGCAGGATCGCGCCCGACGTGAACGACGCGTCGTCGCTCGCGAGGTACACGTAGGCGCCGGCGAGCTCTGCGGGTTGACCCGCACGGCCGAGCGGCGTGTCCTGTCCGAACGTCGCGAGGCGCTCAGCATCCCATCCCGTCGCGGGAATGAGCGGGGTCCAGATGGGTCCCGGGGCGACGCCGTTCACGCGGATGCCCTTCGGGCCGAGCTCTTCGGCGAGCGCCTTGACGAACGCGACCTGGGCGGCCTTGGTCATGGCGTAGTCGATGAGCCCCGGCGACGGGTTGAACGCCTGGATCGAGGTCGTGACGATGATCGACGACCCGGGCTTCAGGTGCGGGATCGCGGCGCGCGCGGTGAACATCTGCGCGTACAGGTTGGTGCGGAAGACGCGGTCCAGCTCTTCGGTCTCGAGGTTCTCGAGGCCGTCGCGATCCTTCTGGTACGCGGCGTTGAGGACGAGCACGTCCAGGCCGCCGAACTCGGCGACGGCACGCTCGACGATCTCGGCGCAGAAGTCCTCGTCACGCAGGTCGCCCTCGAGCGGCAGCGCCCGCGCGCCGCTCTCGGTGATCCAGCGGGCGGCGTCTTCTGCGTCCTGCTGCTCTTCCGGCATGTGGGTCAGCGCGACATCCGCGCCTTCGCGCGCGAACGCGATGGCGACGGCCCGGCCGATGCCGGAGTCGCCGCCCGTGATGAGAGCCCGGCGCTCCGGGAGGCGCAGCGCGCCCTGATACGAGCGTTCGCCGTGATCGGGTTCGGGACGCGTGTCGTCGGTGAGGCCCGGCTGCTCCTGGTGCTGCGTCGGGAAGCCGTCCTCGTGGTGAGCGGTCGTCGGATCGGTCGCGGATGTGCTCATACCCGCGAAGCTACGGTCGGGCCACCGGGGTCGCACAGGGGTTGACTTCCCCGCGGTGCGGCCCTAGGCACAGGCGCCGTGGGCCCGGCGTATCACCGGAAAACCGGCGTCGTCAACCCCCTACGGACGGGGCCCCACCGGTGCCACTGTCGAGATGTGCCCACGAGGCACGCGATGCATCACATGCATCGACGACGAAGAAGGAGAAGCTCCTATGAACCTCGCCCTGATCATCATCATCGTCGTCGCGATCATCCTTGCGATCGTCGGCGGCCTCAACTCGGCGCTGAGCTGGCTGCTGTGGGTGGCCATCATCGTCGGCGTCATCGCCCTGATCGCCTTCCTGTTCCGGGTCATCAGCGGCGGACGAGGCACCTGACCCCTGCACCACAGGATCAGTTGACGGACGGATGCCGCGGCCACTGGTGGCCGCGGCATCCGTCTGTCTTCTCGGCTTCGAGTGCCGGACTACAGGTTCGCGGCCGCGTAGACGCGGAGCGCGTCGCGAACGAACTCGGCGCCGTGCGTGCCGCCCTGGCTCGTCGCGTAGTTCGCGCCGAACCGCGGGTCGGCGACGTACATCTCGCCGAGGCCGATCACGTAGGCCTTCGCGTCGCCGCCAGGCGCCGCCGCGGGCGTACCGGGAATGCCGGTCAGCCACTCGACGTGCCGCTTCGCGACCGCCTGAGCCTCGTCGCTGTCGGGAGCGATCCCGGATTCCGCGGCCGCGATCCAGTCACGGCCGAGGTCCGAGACCTGCTGCTGCCACGCGGACTTCTCGTCGGCGCTCATCGAGCGCCACCAGCGGTCGCTGTCGGCATACGCCTTCTTGCCCCAGCGCTGTTCGACCTCGTCCTTGTACTGCGTGTGGTCGAAGCCGTCGAACATGTTCTCTGCCATCAGTCGTTCACCTCCTCTCACTGCACTGATCGTGTTCTCGACCGACGCGATCTGCCGCGCCAGCCGGTCCTGCTCCTGCCGGAGCCATGCCAGGTGCGCCTCGAGGGCGGGCACCTCGCCGGTCTCTCGCTCCATCACCGCCGCGATCTGCGGCAGTCCGAGTCCGAGCTCGCGCAGGAGCAGGATGCGCTGCAGCCGCACGAGCGCGGCCTGGCCGTAGTACCGGTAGCCGTTGTGGCCGATGCTCGACGGCGCGAGCAGGCCGATGTCGTCGTAGTGACGCAGCGTCCGGCTGGTGGTGCCGGCGAGCTTCGCGATCTGCTGGATCGACCACTCCTGCTCTGTCATGTCTTCACGCTAAACGTTGACGCTGCGTCAAGGTCAAGCAAATTCGAGCAAGATTCTTGACAAAGACGCGATATATCGTGTTACGCTCGTCTCACGCGATATATCGCGATACGGATCACCCCCTAGAGATACCGCAGGAGAAGCAGTCATGACCCTGGAGAAGTGGATCATCCACCCGGGCGAGACGCGCGTCATCGACATCGAGGACGTGCGCACGCTCAAGATCGGCCTCGTCGGCGGGCAGGTCGACGTGATCGCCCACGACGAGCCCGGCATCCGCATCGAAGTGCACGAGGTCACCGTCAAGGACCTCCGCATCGAGGTCGCCGACGACCACGTCGAGATCGACCACCCGCAGCTGCGCTGGGACAACTTCCTCGAGGTGTTCCGCAACTTCGGCACCTCCGGCCCCAAGGCCGAGATCAGCGTCGCGGTCCCCCGCGAGATCGCCCTCACCCTCGGCGTCGTCAGCGCCAGCGCCCTCGTCTCGGGCCTGCAGAACAACGCCTCGCTCAACACCGTGTCGGGCGACATCATCGTCGACGGCCTCACCGGCGACCTGTCGGTCAACGCCGTATCGGGCGACGTGCAGGTGCGCGAGCTCGTCGGCTCGCTCAACGCCAACAGCGTCTCGGGCGACGTGGCCGCCACCGGAACCCTCCGCAAGGCCACCATCGACACGGTTTCGGGCTCGGTCCTCGTGGACTCGGCCGGCGACATCCTGTCGGTCGGCCTCAACACCGTCAGCGGCACCTCGACCGTGCGCCTCGACGAGGGCCACCCGGCCAACTACGTCATCCGCAGCGTCAGCGGCAAGGTCCAGGTCGACGGCGTCGTGCGCTCCGGCAACGGCACCGGCCCGACCACCAACTACGCCGGCTCCGTAGGCGAGCTCTCGGGCAGCTTCGCCGACGTGCGCGCCCACAGCGTCTCGGGCGACATCACCGTGCTGCGCCGCGCCGCTTCTCCGGTGACGGATGCCGCGCCCCACGCGTCCGTCGACGCACCCGCGTCGGCTCCGGCTTCGGCCGGCGGCGACCAGGCGCCCGGCGGTCAGCCGGCGGGTTCGCAGCCGGCTGCGGGCGTCGATGAAGAGGAGTGGTGAGACCATGGCCCCGGTCTTCTCGCACGGCGACCTGCGCCTGTATCTGCTGAACCTGCTCGATGAAGGGCCGCGCCACGGCTACGACATCATGCAGGCCCTGTCGGACCGCACCGGGGGCACCTACACCCCGAGCGCCGGCACCATCTATCCGCGTCTGGCGAAGCTCGAAGAGGAGGGCCTCGTGACCAAGACCGTCGACGGCCGCAAGACCGTCTACGCGATCACAGAGGCCGGCCACGCCGAGGTGCAGTCGCGCGCCGGCGAGCTCGAGGGCATCGAGGCCGGCCTCGCCGACTCGGTGCGGCTCATCGCCGACGAGGTGCGCGGGAGCGTCCGCGAGGCGATGAAGAGCCTCCGCGCCGACCTCGCCGCCGCGTCCCGCGACGAGCGCGAGTCCACGCCGCAGCCCTCCCGCGAGGACGACCCCCGCGTCCGCAGCCGCGAACAGGTGCAGCGCGTCGACGCCCTCGTGAACGAGTTCCGCGCCAACGTCCGCGGCGATGTCCGCGTCCACGTCGCCCGCGGCGGCGAGCTCGCCGCGTCGATCGTCGACCAGCTCGCGAGCGAGCTCGACCGCGTGGCCCGCGACGTGACACGCGCGCTGCGCGGCTGAGCCGCAGCATCCCTCAGTCGAACGCCCTGGGTTTCCTCGGAAGCCCAGGGCGTTTCGTCTTCGGGCGCTAGAGTCCCGGTCAGGCGGGCCAGATCTCCTCGTCGTCGGGGACGGGCTCGCCGAGCGGGACGATCAGGATCGGGCGGTGCTGGCGGTGCGCGAGGCGCGCGCCCACCGAGCCGGTGAAGAACTCGCGGACCGACTCGCCGAAGCCGCGCTTGCGGGTGCCGACGACGAGCAGGCGCGCGTCGATCTCGTCGGCGAAGTGCTTGATAGCCATCGCGGGGTCGCCGACGAGCTGGCGCACCGTCCATTCCGGCCCGGATTCGCCGAGAACGGATGCTGCGGCATCCTGCACCTTCGCGAGCTCACCCTCGCCGGCCGCGATGTTGATGTCGATGGGCGCTGAGTGGACGTACCCGTCGGGGTCCTCGTAGGTGACGAAGCGCGTGACGTCGACGTGCACGACCACGAGCGGCGCCTGGAAGAGCTTCGCGTAGCGCGCCGCCTCCTTCAGGACGCGCGGCGACTGGTCGGGGATCACACCCGCGATCACCGCCCCGTGCAGGCTCGCATCGGTCGTCGCAGCGCCTTCCGGCTCGGATGCCTCGTCGGTCATATGTCCGCACTCCTCGTCCACCGGTGGCGTCGGAACCGCCGGGGTACGGGGGCTCCGTGTTATCCTGAATGCTACTCTTACCGGTTCGAAGCCGGATTCGTGAATGCCCGGGTTTGCGAGGCCGAGAGCCTGCAAAATAGCCCGCGATCCTAAATGAGGGGGTCTCGCATGGGGCGTGGCCGTCAGAAGGCGAAGCACACCAAGATCGCCCGAGAGCTGAAGTACGACACGTACAGCGTGAACTACTCGGCGCTCGAGCGCGAGCTCGGTCACCACAGTGAAGACGAGTACGTCGACAAGTGGGCCGACCAGTACAACGACGAAGACGAGGACGAGACCTCGCCGCTCTCGTCGTCGCAGGCGTAACACCTCTCACGTCGGTCGCCTCCGCGGTGGCCTGACCGGTGATCGTCGACCCCGGAGACCGCCCGGCCCGCGCCGCCCTCGCGTCCCCGGGATGCCTCACCAGGCGCCGTGGCGCCTGGCCCAGTCGTCCTCGACGGTGTGGGGGCGGGCCGCGACGACCCCTGCGGGGATCGCTGCCGCGACGACGATCGCCAGCACGATGAGCGGACCCGTCCAGGAGTCCGTCGCCTCGTGGAGCAGGCCGATGCCGAAGGGGAACAGCGCCGCGATCGCGTAGCCGCCGCTCTGCGCGAACCCGCTCAGGGCGACCGAGCCCTCGTGCGTGCGCGTGCGCAGGCCGAGGAGCACGAGGATCATCGGGAACAGCAGGGGCGCGAGCCCAAGCAGCACCACCCAGAGCCACGGCGCGGCCGTCGGCACGAAGAGGAACCCGGCGATGCCGGCGAACCCGCACGCGACCGCGACCCCGAACAGCAGTCGGGTGGCGTTCCAGCGCGTGACCAGCAGCGGCACGACGAGGGATGCCGGCAGGCCCATGAATCCGAAGAGCGACAGCAGCGCACCGGCCGTCGCCGGAGTGACGCCCGAGATGTCGACCAGCAGCTGAGGCATCCACGCGAACGACGTGTAGGCGATGGTGCTCGAGACCGCGAACGAGACCAGTAGCGCCCACGCGAGCGGGATCCGCCACATGCGGCCGAACGCCTGCGGGCTCGGCTCCTCGAAGTCCTCGTCGTCCTTCTCGGCCTGCTCAGCGCGGTGGCGCACCGCGAGACCGATCCACGGGATCATCGCCACGAGGGCGAAGACGGCCCACAAACCCAGCGAAAGGTGCCAGTCCGCAGCATCCGCCATCGGAACGGCGATGAGGGGCGGCAGGAAGGTCGACACGGCCATCGTGGTCGAGAAGATCGTCGTCATCAGGCCGATGCGGTCGGGGAAGTATCGCTTCACGAGCGGCGGCAGCAGGATGTTACCCGTGCCGACCGCGGCGAACACCAGCGCGGTGCCGGCGAGCAGCAGGCCCCAGCTCGGCGCGAAGCTGCGGGCGACGAGCCCGAGCGTCACGACCGCCATCGCCGCGACCGCGAGGCGTTCGAGCCCGAACCGGCGCTCGAGCGCGGGCGTCAGCAACCCGAAGATCGCGAAGCACACCGGCGGCGCCGTGCCGATGAGCCCGATGACCGCCGGCGGGACGGCGAAGTCCGCGGCGATGTGATCGTAGAGGGGCGACAGCGAGGCGACCGCAGAGCGCAGCGAGAACGCGAACAGCACGATCCCGACGAGCGCGAGGGTCCTCCCCTGCCAGAGCGGGCGGGCAGGAGACGACTTCACTCCCCAAGCCTACGGGCGTGCACGGATGCCTCGGCCCGCACGCCTTCACACCCGTCAGGGTTCGTCGGGCATCACGTCAGTCGTGCGCTCCTGCGACCCAGGCCGGCGGGCGTGTATCGCGTCCGCCGTGCGCCGCACGAGGCGGGCGAGGCCGTGGTTGAACGCGGCGAGCCCCATGACGACGGCGAACCCGAGTCCGACCACCAGCCCGACGACCGCGCCGGCGATGACCGGCAGCATGAGGACCCACACGAGGAAGCCGACGGGGTCGTCACCCAACACGGCGCCAGCCTACGAGGCTCTTCGTCGCCGCGGCCAGCGCCTCGCGAAAGTCGGAGATGCCTCGAAACTCGGACGTTTCGGGGCGAAGCGTCCGATTCTCGGCGGATCTCCGAGTTACGCGCGCGGCGCTCGGAAGCGCGGAGGACGGATGCCTCGGCCCGGGGCGGGCGGGAGGTCAGGACTCCTGCGAGCCCTCGACCCAGGCGAGGTACTCGTCGGTGACGGTGCCCGTGATGTAGCGGCCGTCGAAGCAGCTCATGTCGAGATCCTCAACGTCGGAGCCCTCGAGGATCGCGGCCTTGAGGTCTTCGACCTCCTGGTAGACGACGAAGTCGGCGCCGAGCTCCTCCGCGATCTGCGGGATCGTCCGGCCGTGGGCCACCAGCTCGTGACGCGACGGCATGTTGATGCCGTAGACGTGCGGGTAACGCACGGGCGGCGCGGCCGAGGCGAACGTGACGCTCTTGGCCCCGGCATCCCGTGCCATCTGGATGATCTCCTTCGACGTCGTGCCGCGCACGATGGAGTCGTCGATGAGGAGCACGTTCTTGCCCTTGAACTCGCTCGACATGGCGTTGAGCTTCTGGCGCACGCTGCGCTTGCGCGCGGCCTGGCCCGGCATGATGAACGTGCGGCCGACGTAGCGGTTCTTGTAGAAGCCCTCGCGGTACTCGACGCCGAGCTTGCGGGCGACCTGCATGGCCGCCGGGCGCGACGAGTCGGGGATCGGCATGACGACGTCGATCGCTTCCTTCGGCGTGTACTTCGCGATGGTGTCGGCGAGCCGGTCGCCCATGCGAAGACGCGCCTCGTAGACCGAGATGCCGTTCATGACCGAGTCGGGGCGCGCGAGGTAGACGTACTCGAACGAGCACGGCACGAGCTGCGGGTCGGTCGCGCACTGCTGCGTGTGGAGGTTGCCCTCGAGGTCGATGAAGACGGCCTCGCCGGGGTCTACGTCGCGCACGACCTCGAACTCGCCGTTCTCGAGCACGAGCGACTCGCTCGTGACGACCCACTCGTAGTGGCCGTCCTCGTTCTTGCGCGTGCCGAGGATGAGCGGACGGATGCCGAACGGGTCGCGGAACGCCAGCAGACCGTAGCCCGCGATCAGCGCGATGGCCGCGTACGAGCCCTCGACGCGCTCGTGCACGCGGCTGACGGCGTGGAACACCTGCGCCGGGTCGAGCTCGAGGCCCGAGATAGAAGACTGCAGCTCGTTCGCAAGGACGTTGACCAGCAGCTCGGTGTCGGACGACGTGTTGAGGTGGCGGCGGTCCTTGTGGAACAGCTCCTCGGTGAGCTCACGCGTGTTCGTGAGGTTGCCGTTGTGCACCAGCACGATGCCGTACGGGGCGTTCACGTAGAAGGGCTGCGCCTCTTCCTCGTTCGACGCCGTGCCCTTGGTCGCGTAGCGGACGTGGCCGAGGCCGATCTCGCCGAGGAGCGCGCGCATGTCGCGCGTGCGGAACGACTCGCGCACCTGCCCCTTGACCTTGTGCATGTGCACGACACCGTTGCGCTCGGCGGTCGAGATGCCCGTGGAGTCCTGACCCCGGTGCTGGAGGAGGAGGAGGGAGTCGTAGATCTCCTGGTTGACGGACCCGCGGCCCACCATTCCGACGATTCCGCACATGGGTGTTGCTAGCTCCTGCTGTTCGTGCCCGGCTCAGCGAGCCGTGTGGTCTGCATATGCGCCGACGAGGCGCACTGCGCCGCCGTCGACGCCCTTGGCGCCCTGCTCCCAGTGGCCGTCGGCCGGGCGGTCGCCGGTGTGCACGACACCCACCTGCCACGTCGCGATGCCTTCGCGGGAGAGAACGGATGCTGCGGCCTCGGCCTGGTCGGCCGACACGACCGCGAGGAACCCGATGCCGAGATTCCAGGTGCCCTCGGTCGCCTCGAGCTCGAGGTTGCCGAGGTCGGCGAGGACGCGGAAGACCGGCGAGGGCGACCACGTCGAGCGGTCGACCTCGACCCACGTGCCCTGCGGGAGCACGCGCGCGAGGTTCGCGGCGATGCCGCCGCCGGTGACGTGACTGAGGGAGTGCACCGCGTTGCCGGTCGCCTCGATGAGGCGCAGCAGCGGCAGCGTGTAGAGGCGGGTCGGCTCGAGCAGGGCCTCACCCCACGTCGTGCCGAAGTCGGCGGCGTTGTCGCCGTACTGGATGCCGGAGCCCGCCACGATGTGGCGCACCAGCGAGTAGCCGTTGGAGTGCAGGCCGGAGCTCGCGAGCGCCAGGACCACGTCGCCCTCGCGCACCCGCTCGGCGCCCAGCACGCGGTCGGCCTCGACGACGCCGGTCGCGGCACCCGCGACGTCGTAGTCGTTGACGCCCAGAAGGCCGGGGTGCTCGGCGGTCTCGCCGCCGACCAGGGCCGTGCCGGTGGCCTCGCAGCCCTCGGCGATGCCGCGGACGATGTCGGCGATGCGCTGGGGGAAGACCTTGCCGCACGCGATGTAGTCGGTCATGAACAGCGGCTTCGCGCCGACCACGACGATGTCGTCGACGACCATGCCGACGAGGTCCTGCCCGATCGTGTCGTGCTTGTCGATGGCCTGCGCGATCGCGACCTTCGTGCCGACGCCGTCGGTGCTGGTGGCCAGCAGCGGCTTGTCATAGGCCTTGAAGGCGGCCGCGTCGAAGAGTCCGGCGAAGCCGCCGACGCCACCGAGCACCTCCGGGCCGTGGGTGCGCCGCACCGCCGACTTCATCAGCTCGACGGCGAGGTCGCCGGCGGCGGTGTCGACGCCGGCAGCCGCGTACGGGTTCACGGGCTCTTCGGGGCGGGAGGGGGCATCGCGTTCGGATGAGGCCACGGCTACCAGCCTACCGGCGACCCACCTGGACGGATGCCGGGGGCCGCCGCTGTTACGCCCGGGTCTCGCGGAGTCTCTCGCGCGGGCCGGGTCGCAGCATCCGTCTCCTCTTCTGTTCTTCGCCCCGCCTCGACGTCGACGCCCGGATCTACAATGGCGGCATGGGCGGCGCCGGTGCTCCGGAGTGGCTGATCCGCGAAGACGCCGGTCAGCCGGTTCTCCTCGCCCTCTACCTGCGCCAGGTACTCGGCATCCGGTCTCCGGAGGAGCTGCCGCACCTCCGCGGCATCCCTCCGCGTGCGAACGACCGGTCCGAAGAGGCCCAGGCGCTATTGGAACGGCAGTGGCGTGAGTTCTGGGCGATGACCGTCGAGCCGCAGGCGCATCCTTCGCCGGTCCCCCTCGATCTCGTCGACGGCTTCGACACCGCGCTCGCCCTTCCCACCGAGGGCTGCGACGAGCTGCGCGCGGCCTTCCAACCGCATGCGATCGAGGCGGTGGCGTTCGCGCAGTCGGCGAACGCGCGGTACCGGAAAGAGGCCTCGCACAGCACGGGCACGGCGTACCGCGCCTACGCGGGGGCGATCGCCGAGCACGAGCGCCAGGTCGGCCGGCGGGCGCACTCGTTCGAGCTCAACGTGCAGGTGCTGCCGCTGAATCAGCGCGGGGTGTGGTGGATCGGCTCGCTCACGATCGCCGTCACCGACGGACTGCGGGGCGATGTCGCGGCGTTCGATGCCGCCATCCACCCGATCATCGCCGAGCTGGCGTAGCGCTCGGGCTCAGCGGGCCGGGCCGTGGCCGTTGGTGCCCGGCTCCGGGTCGACGTGCACCTGCTCGTGGTCGACAGTGACCTGCTGCGTGTGACGCCGTGACCGGCGGTCGAGGATGAGCGCGAGGATGCCGCCCAGCGCGAGGCCGATCGGGGCGCAGATGAGCGCCAGGAAGCCGAACACCTGACCCTGCGAGTACACGACCCCCGTGTTCGGGCTCGCGTCGGCCGTGCCGTTGAACGCGAACGTGAGGATCGTTGCGACGAAGACCCCGACCAGTGCCCCCACGATCAGGAACACCGAGATCTTCGGTGCGCGTCGCACGCGCACGGTCTCGATGCGGTCCTGGCTGTGCTCGGGCATACCTCCATTGTCCCACCCGGCGGGCGGCTGCGCGCGCATGAGAAAGGCGGCGCCCCGCTCGGAAGCCGAGAGCGGGACGCCGCCGGGGTGACGGCTGGTTTCAGCCGGCCGTCTGGTCTCCGTTGCCGCCGGCCGTCGCACGGCGGCGGGAGACCACGATCCAGACCACGGCCCCGATCCCGAGGGCCAGGGCGATCCCCACGAGCGCCCACGGCCAAACCGGCGCCGTCGTCTGGTCGGCGGAGAGGACCTCGGCCTCGGCGGACTCGGCCACCGGCACCTCCTCGGCCTTCACCGGCGCTGCCGCGACCGCGCAGTCGCCCGCCACCGGGAGCACGGCCGACACCGGGTCGAGCTCGTCGCCCGCCGGGTACGTGCCGAAGGCGGCGGCCCCCGCGTCGGTCAGGGTCGCGGGAAGCGCGTCGAGCACGAGCCCGTCGTCGGTGACCTCGAGGTCGGGCAGGGCGAACTCGGCGAACCGGATGCCCGCGGCCGTCACCCGCTCACCCGCCTGCGTCGTGCCGCTGACGTCGAACACCAGGTAGCCGGTGTCGCCCGCCAGCTCCACGCGGGCGTTCGACAGCGTCGTGTCGAGCGCGCCCTGGTGACCGGTGAAACGGATGCTGCCGCCGTAGGTGACGAGACCGGTTCGGGTCGCAGCATCCACCGCTCCCGTGCCCGCCGTCCAGACGAACTCGGGGTACTCGTACGCGACGTCGGTCAGCTCCCAGCCGCCGGCGGCGATGCCCTCGATGTATGTGCGGAAAGTCTCCTTGAAGCCCCAGTTCAGGCTGGCGGCCTCGACGAAGCAGCCGGCGGCGATCGCGGCACGGGCGAGCGTGAAGCGGATGCCGCGGTCCACGGATCCCTGGAACGTCAGCGTGTGCTCGCCGTCCTCGAGCGTGGCGGGCAGCGCACCCGTCCACGTGGCGTTGCCCGAGGCATCCGCCGCCACCTCACCGAGGAGCGTCGGCGTCGAGTACACGACGACCTTGATGCCCTCCTCGTTCGGGGTGAAGCCCGACGCGGAGACCGTGACCGGCTCGCCCTTCTGCAGCGCGGCGAGGGTGTCGTCGTCGAGGTCGATGCCCGTCGAGGCGGGCGGAGCGGCGGGCAGCGACGTCGTGCGCGTGGTCGACGCGGGAGCCGCCGCGACGGTGCCCGTCGAACCCGCGGGCGCGGCCGCCGGGACGCCGATCGTGAACGCGAGCGGGTCGAGGGCGGTCGTGTAGCCCTGGAACACCTGGCTGCGCCCGGCCGCGGTCAGCGTGGCCGGCACGCGCGAGTACGAGACGGTGCCGTTGGCGGTGACGCGCACCGCGGCCGACAGATCGAGGTTCGCGAACGCGACCTGCGAGCCGCCGCTCGTGACGTAGAGCGTCGCCGCGTTCGCCGACGTGATGCGCACCTCGGGGTTCGCGATGGTGACATCGAGGACGCCGCCGTGGCCCGTGAAGCGGACCGAACCGTTGTACGAGACGGTGCCCGTGCCGGTCGCCGCGTCATACGTGCTGCCGGTCGCCTGGCCGAACTGGAACAGGCCGCCGGAGCGGGTGGCGCCGCCCGTCACGGCGATGCTCCCCTTCGCGGTGCTGCTCGTGATGTAGCTCGCGAAGCTCGACGAGATCGCCCACGAGAGCGAGCCGCCCTGCGCCGTCGCCGGTGGGGTCACCGGCGTGCCGGGATCGACCGGTGTCCCCGGATCGGTCGGCGGCGTCACCTCGGGGAAGAGCTTCGTCCAGTGATCGGCCGTGAACGGCACGTCGCCGCGGGCGTATATCGTGTCGGCACCCGGGTTGGAGTGCTGCTTCCACACGATGACCTCGTACTGCTTCGCGCGGTCGAGCTTCGCCGTCGGCGCGACGACGGTGAAGGTCGTCGACCCGGCAGTGACGGACGGGAACGGCAGCGCGAACGCCGCGTAGCCGCCGCCGGCGGTGACCTGCGATTCGGTCCCCTTCTCGATCACGGCCGCGTAGACCGCCGGGACGTCGGGAAGGTTCGATCCAGACACCTTGATGGTCGCACCGGTGGTGGCCGCAGCATCCTTCACCGTCACGTCGAGGGCAGGCGCGGGCTCGGGGTCGGCGAACGAGAGGGGAACGAAGCGCTCGTTCGCGGGCTGCACCCAATTGGAGTGCGAGCCGAGCGTGAACACGGCCAGCGTGCCACCCTCGAGCTTCTTCGCGTCGAGCTTCGCCTGGTCGATCGTCACCGTCCACGAGAACGAGCCCGAGCCGTCCTCGGCGACGGTGAACGCGGGTTGATTCGGGTATCCGGAGCCGACCAGCGCCGCGTATGCGTTCGTGCGGTTCGACGCGCGGGTCTCGGATGCCGAGATCGGCGTCCACGCTCCCTCGACGATCCATCCGATCTGCGCATAGATGCCGCCGGTGTTGACCTCGTAGCCCGTGCCGGTCACCGTGATGCTCTCGCCGGCGGGGTCGAGCCCCTCGGTCTTCGAGACCGACAGGGTTGCGACGGGCGTCGGGGCGGCGAAGCTCACCGAGACCTTGGCGTCCTGCGAGCGGTCGTTCATCGCGGTGTGGTTGGCGAGCGTGTACACCGCCGTCGAGCCGGCCTTCGGCGCGACCCGGAACTCGGTCGTGAACGACCCGTCCGCGTTGAACTTCACCTGCGTCGACGTCGTCGGGTTGCTCGTGACCTGCTTGGCGCCCACGGTGCAGCCCGCGGAGATGAAGGTGAACGACAGCTCCGACAGCGGGACATCCGTGCAGATCGCGACGTAGATCGGCTGGTTGGGGTTGTATCCCGAGCCCGTCACCGTGACGGTCTCACCGTCCCTGTCGAGGCCCGTGGTCTTCGAGAGCGTGAGCGTCGGCGTCCGGGGCTCCGGCTCGGCCGGGGGTGCGGTGATCTCGTACGAGACGACGGACGAGGTCGAGCCGGTGAACGCCGCAGCGTCAGCCGGCGTGAACACGGCCTTCAGCTGCGCGGTGCCCGCGGTGGCGATGCTCGCGGTGACCGTCGTGCCGACGGCGGCGGAGCCGAGCTGCGCCTCACCGTTGAAGTACGAGACGGTTCCGGATGCTGCGGGCTCGACGGTCGCGCCGAGGGTGAAGTCCGCGCCGGCCAGGCTCGAGGCGGCCGGGTCGACCGTCAGAGTCGTGCTCGTCGCGACGGCGGGGAGCGGCTCCCAGACGATGGCCGTCGTCGCGTTCTGGCTCGGATCGGTCATGCCGCCGCCGTGCGCCTTCGAGGTGTACACCGTGTATTGCGCGCCGTCGGTGTGGGCCGGAACGCTCACCTGGACGCTGAACGTGCCCTCCGGGGTCATCGGCGCGGTGCGGCCGCTGCCGATCGAGCCGTCGGCGTTGCCCGGCGACACCCAGACGACGTCGCCCATCGCGCCGCCGTAGAAGCCGCTGAGGCCGGCGGGCCCGACGCCGACGTAGACACCCGGCGCGACGCCAGAGAAGCCCGAGCCGGTGACGGTGATCGCCCCGCCGGCTCGAGGGGCCTGCGTGGCCGAGACGGATGGCCCGGCGGCGAAGGCCGGGACGGCGGTGAGGGCTCCTGCCACGACGAGCAGGAAGGCGAGGAGCGCGGCGATGCTCGCGCGGCTGCGATCCAGGAACGGCTGCGTATTCACGGGGTGTCTCCGGCGCCGCGCACGCCGAAGCGCACCGGCGCATCAGTGCGATTCGGGTGGTTGCTTAGGTTTGGCTAACCTAATATCGACTCGAACGTAGAGCACTCTCACAGCCGACGTCAAGCCTAAGGTAAGGCTCACCTAATGTTTCGCATTTCCTTCTCCCGTCGCTGTTCGGCACGCCTCGCCGGTGCGATCGCGCTGCTCGTGGCCGCGTTCGCCCTCGCCGGCTGTGCCACGCCGGCCGCCGATGCCGTCGACGCGGACTGCCCCGCAGCATCCGTTCCACTGGCATCCCTGGCTCTCGCTGAGAACCCGCGCACGGCGACCGGACCCTCCACGGCCTGCCTGGCGTCGCACGCGATCGAGCCCGTTGCGGCCGACGACGCTCCCGACCTGCCGGTGACGGTGACGGATGCCGAGGGCCGCGCGGTCGAGATCACCGATGTCAGCCGCATCCTGCCGGTCGACATCTCGGGCACGATCGCCGCGACCGTGTTCGGCCTGGGTCTCGGGGACGCGGTCGTCGGACGCGACTCGTCGACGTCGTTCGACGGCACCGAGGACCTTCCGGTCGTGACGAAGTCGGGGCACACGCTCAACGCCGAGGCCATCCTCGAGCTCGCGCCGACCGTGATGCTGACCGACACCTCGATCGGCCCGAAGGAGGTGCGCCAGCAGCTGCGCGACGCGGGCATCGCCGTCGTCGTGGTCTCGAGCGAGCGGCGCGCCGACACGGTCGCCGACCTCGTCTCGGAGATCGCCGGAGCCCTGGGCGTGCCCGGGCGAGGTGACGCGCTCGCAGAGCGGCTCGATGCCGACGTCGTGGCGGCGAGCGCCGAGGTGGCCGAGATCGCGCCGGCGGCGGCATCCGATCGTCCGCGCATGCTCTTCCTCTACGTGCGAGGCAGCGCGAACGTCTATTACATCTTCGGCCGCGACTCCGGGGCGGATTCGCTGATCGAGGCGGTCGGCGGCATCGACGTCGCGAGCGAGATCGGCTGGGAGGGCATGAAGCCCATGACCGCCGAGGCGCTCGTCGCGGCGCAGCCCGACGTCGTCGTGATGATGACCGACGGCCTCGCATCGGTCGGTGGGGTCGACGGGCTGCTCGAGCGCATCCCGGCACTGCGGCAGACACCCGCGGGCGAGCACCGCCGCGTGGTCGACATGGCCGATGCCGAGATCCTGAGCTTCGGACCGCGCACGGCGGAGGTCATCCGGGCGCTCGCGCGTGCGGTGTACGCGCCGGCGTCGAGTGCGACCCCGGCCGCTGCCGAGGAGCCGGCGTCGTGACGGGGACCATGACCGCTGCCGAGGTCGAGGCGGCGGAGGGCGCGACGGCCGAGGTCGTCACCGAGGTGCCGACGACGCACCGCCGTCGCCGGTTCGCGCTCATGACGGCGGGGCTGTCGGTCGCCATCGTCCTCGTGGTCGTGGTGTCGCTCGGTCTCGGGCAGTACTGGCTCACGCCGACGCAGGTGATCGGCGTGCTGCTGCAGTCGATCGGGATCGACACGTCGTGGGCTCCGGAGGCGCCGACCGCGGCCGGGGTGATCCTCGACATCCGGCTCCCCCGCATCGTGCTGGGCCTCCTCGTCGGCGCGGCCCTCGCCGTGTCGGGCGTGCTCATGCAGGCGATCTTCGGCAACCCCCTCGCCGACGCGGCCGTCGTCGGCGTCTCGTCGGGTGCGGCATTCGGCGCGGCCGCGAGCCTCACGTTCGGGCTCGCGGTGTTCGGCATGTGGACGACCCCCGCCTTCGCGTTCGCCGGCGGGCTCATCGCGGTGTTCTCGGTGTACCTCATCAGCCGCTCGGGCGGTCGCACCGAGGTCGTGACACTGCTGCTCACCGGCATCGCGATCAACGCCATCGCCGGTGCGGGTCTGGCGTTCCTCACGTTCCTCGGCACGACCTCGACCCGCGAGCAGATCGTGTTCTGGCAGCTCGGCAGCCTCAACGGCGCGCTCTGGCAGAACATCGCGATCGTCGCGCCGCTCGTGGCGATCGGCGTGGCCGCGGCGGTGTTCGTCGCGCACCGCCTCGACCTCTTCGCCCTCGGCGAGCGCACCGCTCGTCACCTCGGCGTGCGCGTGGAGCTGCTGCGGATCGTCGTCATCGTCATGGTCGCGCTGCTCGTGTGCGCGGCGGTCGCGTTCGCCGGGATCATCGGCTTCGTCGGACTCGTCGTCCCCCACCTCATGCGAATGACCATCGGGCCCGCGCATCTGCCGCTCATGGTCACGAGCGCGCTCGGCGGCGCGCTGCTCATCGCGGTGGCCGACCTCATCGCCCGCACCGCCGTGCCCCTCGCGGACCTGCCGATCGGCATGATCACGTCGCTCGTGGGCGGCCCGTTCTTCCTGTGGCTGCTGCTGCGCACACGCCGCAAGGCAGGGGGCTGGGGATGAGCGTGATCGATACTGCGGCCCCTGCGGTCCAGGCACCGCCGGGCGCCGTGCGGCTCAGCGCCCGAGGCGTGACCGTCACGCCGCACGGCGCCGCGCGGCCGGTGCTCGTGGACGCGGGGATCGACGTCCGCGCGTGCGAGCTCCACGCCCTCGTCGGCCCGAACGGCGCCGGCAAGTCGACGCTGTTCGGGGTGCTCGCGGGGGATGTCACCCCGGACTCCGGCGACGTGAGCCTCGACGGGACGCTGCTGGGCAGCATCCGTCCTCGCCTTCTCGCGCAGCAGCGCGCCGTGCTGCTGCAGCAGAACGCGGTGTCGTTCCCGTTCACGGTGGAGCAGGTCGTGCGCATGGGCCGCGCGCCGTGGGCGCGCACGCCTGCCGAGGACGATGACGATGCCGCGGTCGCGCGGGCGCTCGAGGCCACCGACCTCGTGCCGCTCGCCGGGCGTGGGATCACGTCGCTGTCGGGCGGCGAGCGCGCGCGGGCAGCGCTGGCGCGCGTGCTCGCACAGGGGTGCGACGTGCTGCTGCTCGACGAGCCGACCGCGGCGCTCGACCTCAAGCACCAGGAGGACGTGCTGCGCATCGCGCGGGCTCGTGCGCGCGATGGGGCGGCGGTGGCCGTGGTGCTGCACGACCTCAACGCAGCGCTCGGCGTCGCCGACCGTGTGACGCTGCTCTCGCGGGGTCGGGTCGTCGCCTCGGGTTCGCCGTCGGAGGTGCTGACGGCTGCGGCGATCGCGGAGGTCTACGGGCAGCGGGTCGACGTCTTCCCGCACCCGGTGTCGGGCACGCCGGTGGTCATGCCGCGGCGGTGACCCGGCTCAGGGCCGCAGGGGCAGGAGGTCAGAGATGTCGGCGCGCGTGCCCGAGGCGCTGATGCGGCCGGCGGTGGCGGCATCCATCCACTGCTCCGCACCGGTGGCGAGCGCGATCCAGGTGGTGGGGTCGGTCTCGACGACGTTGGGCGGGGTGCCGCGGGTGTGCCGCGGGCCCTCGACCACCTGCACCGCGCCGAACGGCGGCACGCGCACCTCGACCGAGTTGCCCGGTGCCTTCTCGGCCAGCAGCTGCAGCAGGTAACGCACGGCCGTCGCGTTGTCGTTGCGGGCGGGCGGGACGGATGCCTCCGCCGCCGCCGCGACCGCGCTCAGGGCGGCGCGGCCGTCGTCGGTCGAGATCTTGCGGGCCATGTCTCCCACGCTACGCCGACACCAACTCCTCAAGATCGCCTCTCTTCGTCCGAATCAGGTGGGAGACGCAGGGCAGTGAGCCGGTTGTCGAGGAGTTGCTGCTCGGACACCGCGCGTGCCTCGGCCCGAAACAGCGAGAAGGGCCGCCGGTAGGCTGGAACGCGTGAAGATCCTGGTTCTCGGCTCGGGCGCGCGGGAGCACGCCATCATCCTGGCGCTGCGGTCGGAGGAGGCCGAGCACGAGATCTTCGCGGCTCCCGGCAACGCCGGGATCGGGCAGGACGCGCAGCTGGTCGCCCTCGATCAGAACGACCCCGTGGCCGTCAGCCAGTTCGCGATCGACAACGACATCGCCCTCGTCATCATCGGCCCGGAGGCCCCCCTGGTCGCGGGCGTCGCCGATGCGGTGCGCACACGCGGCATCCCGGCGTTCGGGCCCGGCCAGGCGGCCGCGCAGCTCGAGGGATCGAAGACGTTCGCCAAGCGGATCATGGATGCCGCCGCGGTTCCGACGGGCCGCGCCGTGCGCGCGCACACGCGCGCCGAGGTCGAGGCCGCGTTCGACGATCTCGGCGCCCCGCACGTCGTCAAGGCCGACGGACTCGCGGCCGGCAAGGGCGTCATCGTGACGAGCGACCGCGAGGCCGCCCTCGCGCACGCCGACGAGTACCTGCCGTCGGGTGCGGTGCTCGTCGAGGAGTTCCTCTCCGGCCCCGAGGTGTCTCTCTTCTTCCTCAGCGACGGCGACCACGTGCTGCCGCTCAGCCCCGCCCAGGACTACAAGCGCCTGCTCGACGCCGACGAGGGCCCCAACACCGGCGGCATGGGCGCCTACTCCCCGCTCCCCTGGCTCGACGGCAAGTTCGGCAGCGAGCGCGAGTTCGTCGAGCTCGTCACGCGCGACATCGCCGAACCCGTGATCCGTCAATTGGATGCTGAGGGCACCCCTTTCATCGGACTCCTCTACGCCGGCCTCATCCTGACCGACGACGGTGTGAAGGTCATCGAGTTCAACGCGCGCTTCGGCGACCCCGAGACGCAGGTCGTGCTGCCCCGGCTCGTCGACCCGCTGTCGGAGCTGCTGCTGGCGGCGGCATCGGGTCACCTCGAAGACCTCCCCCTCCCCGCCTTCGCGAACGACGTCGCCGTGACGGTCGTGCTCGCGAGCGAGGGCTACCCGGCGTCGCCGATCACCGGCCGCGCGCTGACGAACCTGCGCGAGGCGGAGTCGGTCGACGGGGTGCACCTCGCCCACGCCGCCACCGCAGAGACCGACGGCGGACTCGTCGCCACCGGTGGACGCGTGCTCAACGTCGTCGGCGTCGGCACCACCTTCGTCGAGGCCCGCGACCGCGCCTACCGTGCGCTCGGCGCGATCGGGCTCGAGGGCGGCCAGCACCGCACCGACATCGCCGCGCGCGTCGCCGAAGGGCTCTGACGCATGCGTCGGCGCGCAGCATCGATCGCCCTGCTGCTCGTGCTCGCCGGCGGGGCGATGACCGCGTGCTCCGGCACCGTCGACATCGACGCTCCCGGCAAGGAGCTGATGGACCAGGCGCACCAGGTCGCGAACGAGGCCCTCGTGGCCGCGGCCACGACCGGGCTGCAGGCGCTGCAGGCGACCGGCGCGGTCACCGAGGATGCCGTGCGCAACGCCCTCGAGAAGGCCGGAGCCGCCGCGATCGAGACCCGCGTCGTGGGCGACAGCCTGCTGTTCGGCGCCGAGGTCTCGGGCGGGTGCGTGTACGGCTCGGTCGGCACCTCGGGCGCCGTCTCGATCGACCTCGGCGGCCTGAACGCCGACGGCGGGTGCCTCCGCGAGCCGTGATCCACCTCGTTGCCCGGTCGACGCGAAGCATCGTGCCGTAATGCGCGCGGCGGATGCGGGACCAGTCGTGGCCGAGATCGTGCTCGACCTGCGCGCCGACGCGCGCTAGCGAGGGCCGCACGCGCCGGCACCTCGTCCGATCGGACGAGGCGTTTCGAGCCGGGCGGCCGAAGCGGCGCAGCATCCGTCCTCGCGACCATGGCGGCATGACAACCGCCACCGCCCGCCCGCGGGCCACCCGACGCCGGCCCGAGTGGCTCGTGCCCACCGGGCTCATCGCTCTGAGCCTCGTGCCCATCGTGGCGGGATCCGCCCGCCTCACGCAGCTGACCACCGGCGCGACGGTCACGGCCGAGAACGCCCGGTTCTTCGACTCGCCCATCCCCGTCGTGGCGCACATCATCGGGTCGAGCGTGTTCCTCGTGCTCGGTGCGCTGCAATTCGCGCCATCGCTGCGGCGGCGGCGCTGGCACCGCATCGCCGGGCGCGTCGTCGCTCCCGCCGGACTCGTCTCGGCGCTGTCGGCGCTCTGGATGACGCTGTTCTACGACATGCCGGCAGCCGTGACCGGCCCAGGGCTGGTGGCCGTGCGAATCGTGCTCGGCACGGCCATGGCCGGCGCCATCGTCGTCGCGTTCGTCGCGATCCGGCGCGGCGACGTCGGTACGCACAGCGCATGGATGACGCGCGCCTACGCGATCGGCATGGGCGCGGGCACGCAGGTGCTCGTGTTCATGCCCTACACCCTCCTGGTCGGAACCCCCGCGCCCCTGACCCACACGCTGCTGATGACGGCCGGCTGGGTGATCAACCTGGTCATCGCGGAGGTCGTCATCCGGCGGCGCGCTCGGGTCGGACGCCGCCGCAGCGGCGCCCCGATGGCGGCGACCGGTGCCCGCCTATCATGAGGGCATGACGAGCCCGGTCCGCGCGCTCTGGGCCGCGCCCGCGGCGGTTCCGGCGCCGCCCCGTCGGGTCTGGCGCGACTGGGCGCTCGTCGGGATCGTCCCGGCGCTGGCGGTGGTCGAGGCATCCCTCCGCACCGACGTGCCGTGGCGCTGGCTGTGGGCCGTTGTGCTGGCCGCACTCGCACCCACGTTGCTGTGGCGCCGGTCACGCCCGTTCACGATGCTGGCGATCGCGTTCGCCGTCGGCACGACGGTGGGCGTGGCAACGGCCGGCGACCCGCAGGTGTACACGACGGCGTACTTCCTGATCCTTCTCTACGCGGTGTTCCGGTGGGGCTCTGGACGGGCGATGCTCGCAGGCGGCGCGCTGGTCGTCATCGGGATGCTGCTCACCTTCCTCGCGACGCCGCCTGAGGTCGCCGACGTCATCGGCGGCGTGGCCGTGGCGGTCACGACGGCCACGCTCGGCCTCGCGGTGCGGTGGCGACGACGCGCGCGCAGCCGCGAACTCGAGCAGGTGCGGCTGCTCGAGCGCGAGCAGCTCGCCCGCGACCTGCACGACACCGTCGCGCACCACGTGTCGGCGATCGCGATCCAGGCCCAGGCGGGCAGCGCCGTGGCGGCGACCGATCCCGGCGCGACGGTGCGGGTGCTGCAGGCGATCGAGGCCGAGGCGACGCGGACGCTCCGCGAGATGCGCGCGATGGTCGGCGTGCTGCGCGCGCCCGACGACGCGCTCGCGCCGACCCCCGGGCTGGCGGAGATCCGCTCGCTGGCGACGGATGCTGCGGCGCCGAGGGTCGTCGTGACGCTCGGCGGTGATCTCGACAGCGTGCCGCAGGCGGTCGCCGCCGCGGTGTTCCGCATCGCGCAAGAGGCGGTGACCAACGCCCGTCGCCATGCCCGCGGCGCCACTCGGATCGAGGTGGGTGTTGAGGTCGACGCCGAGGGCGTGCGACTCGAGGTGCGCGACGATGGTGGGGCCGCAGCTGGGCCCACGCGCCCGGAGGCTCCGCGCAGCGCGCCAGCGCTGCGTGGAGGGGGCGTGGGGACCACTCCCTCGTTCGGTTACGGGATCACCGGCATGCAGGAGCGCGCGGCGCTGCTCGGCGGGACGTGCGAGGCCGGCCCGGCGCCCGGCGGCGGCTGGGTCGTCGCCGCCGCCCTCCCGCGTGCAGGATGGACCGCATGACCGTGCGCGTGCTCGTCGCCGACGACCAGGAGCTCGTGCGGACGGGGCTGCGCATGATCCTGGACGCGCAGCCCGACATCGAGGTGGTCGGCGAGGCCGCCGACGGCGCCGAGGCGGTCGCGCTCGCGCGGAGCCTCGGGCCCGACGTGTGCCTGCTCGACATCCGCATGCCGGTGATGGACGGGCTCGCGGCGACCCGTGCCCTCGCCGGCCCGGACGTCTCCGACCCGATCCCCGTCGTCGTCATCACGACGTTCGACCTCGACGAGTACGTCTACGAGGCGCTCCGCTCGGGGGCGCGCGGATTCCTCCTCAAGGACGCCGGAGCGGTGCTGCTGGCGGAGGCGGTGCGTGCGGCGGCGCGCGGCGATGCGCTCATCGACCCGAACGTGACCGTGCGGCTCATCGAGGCCTTCGCGGGCGGTACTCCCGAACCGGCGCTACAGCCCTCGAGCCCTCTCACCGACCGGGAGGAGGCGGTGCTCGCCGGCGTCGCCCGCGGACTCGGCAACAGCGAGATCGGCGACGAGCTGCACGTCTCGCTCAGCACCGTGAAGACGCACCTCGCGAGCATCATGACCAAGCTCGGTGCCCGCAACCGGGTTGAGCTCGCCATCTGGGCCCACGAGCGCGACCGCGGCCGGCGCTGAGCCCGAGACAACACAGAAGGACGCCGGCGCCGCGTGCTGGGGGACATGCGGGCCGGCGTCCTGTCGGCATCCGGGATCGGGGGACCCTGCGGGCGCCGAGGAGACCTGAGCTGGGGAATCAGGTCTGACGACGAATGAAGCGCATCAGCCACGCGATCACGGCGATGATGATGATCACGAGGCCGATCCAGAGCAGGAACTTGGCCGCTTCGATGAACACGCCCAGCAGCAGC
This sequence comes from Microbacterium sp. C23T, assembly GCF_053345975.1. Taxonomy (NCBI): domain Bacteria; kingdom Bacillati; phylum Actinomycetota; class Actinomycetes; order Micrococcales; family Microbacteriaceae; genus Microbacterium; species Microbacterium sp. C23T. Next base: position 149,907 of record NZ_JBKFBD010000001.1, read on the forward strand.
AGGACGATTCCGACGATGAGCAGGATCACTGCGAGTCCGGTCATGTGACCATGGTGGGCGGCTGGAGCGCCGCCCACCAACCTCTTGACAAGCTCCTCGAACGGGGTTAGTCGGATGCGGCAGCCGCGTTCGCGGCCTGCCAATCCTCGGTCGACGTCGCCTTCGGCCGACGCAGGAACAGCACCACGACGACGCCGACGAGCATGACCGCGGCCGGCAGCAGGATCGCCTGCGCCATGGCCTGCGAGAAGCCGTCGACGACGAAGGGCGGCAGCGTGCCTTCGCCGAACCCGCCCGATGCGTCAGACGCGCCGGGAAGGTTCGCCTCGAGACGGGCCTGCATGAAGGCCGCGATCGACGCCGAGCCGATCACCGAGCCGATCGTGCGGGTGGTGTTGTAGATGCCGGCGCCGGCACCGGCCTGTCGCGGAGGCAGGTTGCGGGTGGCGGTCGTCGCGAGCGGACCCCACATGCCGGCGTTGCCGATGCCCATGAGCGCCGACGGGAGCAGGAACATCCAGATCGGGGTGTCGACGTTCATCAGCGACGAGTACCAGAACAGCGAACCCGCGACCATGAGCAGGCCCGGCACCAGCAGGAACCGCGGGTCGGTGCGGTCGAGGAGGCGACCGGCGAACGGCGCGCCGACGCCCGAGAGCACGGCCATCGGGATGAGCAGCAGCGCCGATTCGGTCGGCGTGAGGCCGCGCACGAGCTGGATGAAGAACATCAGCGGCAGCGACATGCTCGTCACGGTGAATCCGACGATGGCGATGCCGAGGTTCGATACCGAGAAGTTGCGGTCGCGGAACAGCGGCAGCGGCACGAGCGGCTCGTTCTTGGTGCGCGCCTGCGTCCAGATGAAGAGCGCCATGACGGCGACGCCGCCCGCGATCATCGCCCACACCCAGGGTGCCCAGTCGTACTTCTCGCCCTCCTGGAGGCCGAAGACGATCAGGAACAGGCCGAGGGCGCTGAGCAGCACGCCGACGATGTCGAACCGGTGCGGGTGCGTCTCGAGCTTGGGCACGAGGATCCACGCGAGCACGAACGCGATGACGCCGACGGGGATGTTGATGAAGAAGATCCACTCCCAGCCGAAGCCGTCGACGAGCAGGCCCCCGGCCAACGGCCCGACGAGGGTCGCGACACCGGCCGTGGCGCCCCACAGGCCCATCGCCGCGCCGCGGCGGTTCGGCGGGAAGGTGCGCGTGATGACGGCCATCGTCTGCGGGGTCATCAGCGCGGCGCCGAGGCCCTGGACCGCACGGGCGATGATCAGCATCTCGAGCGTGCCCGACAGGCCGCACCACAGCGACGCGAGCGTGAAGACCGTCAGTCCGATCAGGTAGATGTTCTTCGGCCCGAAGCGGTCGCCGAGGCGGCCGGTGATCAGGAGCGGCACCGCATAGGCCAGCAGGTAGGCCGAGGTCACCCACACGACGTTGTCGAGGTTGTTGGTGTCGGGGTCGAGCGCCGCCTTGATGGCGGGGTTCGCGACCGAGACGATCGTCGTGTCGACGAGGATCATGAAGAAGCCGATGACCAGCGCCCAGAGGGCGGGCCAGGGGCTGCGGGGCTTGTGCCCGACGGCGTAGGCACCGGTGATCGGGCCGGCGACCCGATCGGTGGTGGATGCCGCGCCCGCCGTGCGGCGGGACTCCGGCGTTTCGGGGGTGGTCACTGTCGTGCTGCCTTTCTCTGGGCGAGATAGCGTTCCGAGGGGGTCGGGGCGGGACCCCAGGCGAAGTCGGGATCGGCGATGCGCGGGAGCACCGCGTCCATCCACACGAGCTCCGCGCGCAGGAGCGCCAGCTCGCGGTCGATCTCGATGAGGTACTGCGGGGGCACGCCCTTCTCCAGGGCATGACGCTGGCCGTCCTCGAGGGAGCCCAGCGACGCGGCGAGCGCCTCGCGACGCGCAGAGAGCAGCTCGATCGCCTCGTCGCGATCCAGTCCGTGCACCTCGGCGAGAGCGACGCGGAACTCCGCCGGATGGTCCACGCGCGGCAGCTCGCGGCGCACCCATTCGGGCACCGCGGCGGCGCCGGCATCCGTCTGCGTATAAGTGGTGCGCTCGGGACGATTGCCGTCGCGGTCGACGCCGACCTCGGCGATCAGTCCGGCCCGCTCGAGCCGCCCCACCGTGTGATAGACCGTGCCGTTCGTGATCGTGACGAGCCGGTCGTCACGGCGGAAGTGCATCAGCCGGATCATCTCGTACGGATGCATGTCGCCTTCGCTCAGCAGCGCGAGCACGGCCACCCCGAGCGGGGTCAGGCGGGCGACAGGGTCGGTCACGATCTACTCCAGTTCGATTAGTCCACGTGGACTATACGCTTCTTCGTCGCCCGATGCACCCCTCGCGCGCTGTCGGTGGGGCGACGTACAGTGAGGGTCATGGCAGACAAGGGCGCCGCACGCAGGGAGAAGTTGCCCGAGTCGTACGCGATCTTCGACCCGATCGTCGCTGAGTGGACCGCCCGGCCCGACGTCTCGCTGGGCGCGATGTTCGGGTCCGAGGGCCTGAACGTGCGTGGCAAGGTGTTCGCCTTCGTCACCTTCGAGGGCGCGCTGATGGTGAAGCTGCCCGAGAGTCGCGTCGGCGAACTGGCCGAGGCGGGCGAGGCCGCGCCCGCCGTCATGCGCGGACGGCCGATGCGCGAGTGGGCGACCGCGGGGACGGATGCTGCCGACCGCTGGCCCGCGCTCGTCGCCGAGGCGTTCGCACACGTCGACGAGATCACGCCGTGAACCCGCCCTCCCCCGATGCGGTCTCGCCCCGAAACCCGCCGGAGTCACCCGGGATAATGGACGGGTGACGGCTATCCCCACCCCCACGACCGAGCTCCCCGGCTGGCGCCACGCCTACTCCGGCAAGGTGCGCGACCTCTACGTTCCGGCGGACACGCCCGAGGGGGCGACGCCCGAGCGCATGCTGGTCGTCGCGAGCGACCGCGTCAGCGCGTTCGACCACGTGCTCTCGCCGGGCATCCCCGGCAAGGGCGAGCTGCTCACCACCCTGAGCCTCTGGTGGTTCGACCGGCTCGCGGGTGCGGACGGGGGGCGCAGCATCCCGAACCATCTCGCCGCTTCGCACCAGCTCACGCTCGGGGCCGACGGCGAAGCCAATACGGCCGACGACCTGAAGAGCCTGATCCCGGATGCCGTCACCGGACGCGCGATGGTCGTGCGGAGCCTCGACATGCTGCCGATCGAGTGCGTCGTGCGCGGCTACCTCACCGGCTCGGGCTGGGTGGAGTACCGCGAGAACGGCACGGTGTGCGGCATCGCGCTCCCCGAAGGGCTGTCGAACGGCGACCGGCTGCCCGAGCCGATCTACACCCCCGCCTACAAGGCACCGCTGGGCGAGCACGACGAGAACATCTCCTACGAGCGCACCGTCGAGCTCGTCGGCGCCGAGCGCGCGGCCGAGCTGCGCGACCTCTCGCTCGAGATCTACGCGCGCGCGGCCGCGACGGCCGAGGCGCATGGCGTGATCCTCGCCGACACGAAGTTCGAGTTCGGCCTCGACGGCAACGGCGTGCTGACGATCGCCGACGAGGTGCTCACGAGCGACTCGTCACGCTACTGGGATGCTGCGGCCTGGGAGTCCGGCACGACCCCCGACGAGCGCATGGCGAGCTTCGACAAGCAGATCGTGCGCGACTGGCTCGCCGCGAACTGGGCCGCGCCGCGCGAGGGGGAGCCGCCCGCACTCCCGGCGGACATCATCGACCGCACCACCGCCCGCTACCGCGAGCTGCTCGAGCGCCTCACCGCCGCCTGACGCCGCGGCGCGGCATCCGCGATCACGCGTTCTTCATCGCCTTCAAGCGAGCGAGCAGCACCGGTCCGGTGCGGTCGAGCATCGTGCCGCCGATGAGGATGCCGGCGACGATCACCGCGGTGCCGCCCACGATCCCGATGGCGAACGCGATCCAGCTCAGGGTCGGGTCCTGCGTGAAGTACCCGATGAGACCCACGATGATCGCGGGCGCCGAGAGCGCGAGCGCGACCAGCCAGATGCCGAAGAACGCCATGCCCTGCAGGAACGTCGTGCCCGGGACGCGCTTGAACGGGTTGTCGCCCGAGCCCGGCACCGGCACCACGAGCTGGGCCGACGTGACGGCGCAGACGCCGTAGCAGGTGAAGAGGATCCCGAGCGCCATGCCGAGGATGCCGGGGAACTGCGTCCAGTCGCCCGCGAACGCGAACGGCAGGATCGCCGCGAGCACCACGAGCGGCACTGCCACCGCGGCGGCGGCGAGGATGCGCCCCAGCCGGTCCGCGCGACCGCGCGCTCCCGTCGCGACCTCGTTGCCGAACGCTGTGCCGTCGTACGAGATGTCGGCGTACACCACGATGCCGATGATGAACGCGATGATCGGCGCCGAGAACGCCAGCGCCACGAACGGGTCGCCGCCGCGAGCGTAGAACCACAGCAGCACCGGCACGAGCGGCACGGCGATGAGCTGGCGGAGATACCGCGGGTCGCGCGTCCAGTACGTCAGCGCCCGCGCGAAGACCGCGCCCGCAGCACCGGTCGGCACCCGGCCGAACCACCCGATCGACCCGGCCCGCACGGCGGCGGCCGACGAGAGCCGGGGCCGCACGAGGGAGCGGGCGAGCGAGGCGCGCCACAGCAGCCACAGTGCCGCGAGGGTGGCGAGCGCGATGAGCAGCTTCGCCGCGGCCGCGGCCAGATCGCCGGCGGCCGCGTCGGCGGGCACGGCCCATGCGGCGCCGAGCGGCGTCCAGCCGAGCAGCGGCACGAGCTCGGCGATGGTGTCCGCGTTCACGGTGACGCCGTTGGCGAGCCCCGCGATGATGGGCCCCGCCAGGATGAGCGGGATGAAGATGAGGATGCCGGCGACCTCGCGGAAGCGCCGGCCTCCCCCGAAGCCGGAGGCGACCGTCGCGACGGCCCGTGAGGCGACCACCGCCGTGAGCACCGCCAGCGGCGTGCTCACCAGCCAGGCGACGAGCGCGGCCGGCCAGTGCGCCCACGTCGCGATCGTCGCGAGCGCGGCCGCCGACGTGATGATGCCCGGGATGCCGCAGACCGCGGCGAGGGTGAGCGCGACCATCATCCGCGAGGTCGTCATCGGGAACACGACCAGCCGGTCCGGGTCGAGCGTCGTGTCGACGCCGAACGCGACCAGAGGGATGAGGGCCCACCCCAGCGTCACCAGTGACCCGGCACCGACGATGACGATGCCGGCGAGCCGCACGTCGGTGAATCCCAGCACCACGAGACCGGCGACGATGCCCACGAGGAGCAGCGCACCGTAGAGGGCACCGAGGATGAACCCGACGAGCTGCCACGGGCTGCGCGCGAGCTGGTTGCCGAGGACCCGGAACCGCAGCCTCAGGAGCGTCGCAACCATTCCGGCCCTTCCGTGTGGCGGCGGCCTCCGACGAGCTCGACGAAGCGGTCCTGCAGGGACTCCCCCGCCCGCACGTCGTCGACGGTGCCCGCGACGAGCAGGCGGCCGGCCGCCACGATCGCGACGTGGTCGCACATGCGCTGGACGAGGTCCATCGAGTGGCTCGAGACGATGACGGTACCCCCGCCGGCCACGTACCCGACGAGGATGTCCTCGATGTTCGCCGCCGACACCGGATCGACCGACTCGAAGGGCTCGTCGAGCACGAGCAGCCGCGGGGCGTGGACCAGGGCGCACGCCAGTGCGATCTTCTTGGTCATGCCCGCCGAGTAGTCGACGACCATCGTGCCCGCGGCATCCGTCATGTCCATGAGGGAGAGCAGGTCGGCCGTGCGCTGGGCGATCTCATCGTGCGGGAGACCGAACAGCAGCCCGTTGTAGGTGACGAGCTGCTCGCCGGTGAGGCGGTCGAACAGCTTGACGCCGTCGGCGAGGTTGCCGACCATCGCCTTCGCCTTCACGGGCTCGCGCCACACGTCGACGCCGTGCACGAGCGCCTGACCCGCGTCCGGCATGAGGAGCCCGGTCGCCATCGACAGGGTCGTGGTCTTACCGGCGCCGTTCGGGCCGACCAGCCCGTAGAACGATCCCGCCGGCACACGCAGGCTGATGTCGGCCACGGCCACCTTCTCGCCGAAGCGCTTGTGGAGTCCTCGGAACTCGAGCGCGGGCGGTATCGGCAGGGTCGCTGGGTCGGTCACGTCTCTCCGTCGGTTCGGCATCGAAGGTCCGGGTGCGAGCCGGATTCCGTTCAGCCTCCCGGATGCCGCGTGGCCGAGGCAACTCGCGCGCACCCGCTCGCTAGGGTGATCCTCGCACCATCACCCGAGCGCAAGGAGCGCGCATGCCTTTGTGGACCATTCACGGCAACGGCCGGACCGTCGAACCCGGGAAGGTGGTGAAGCCCGACGAGCGGCTGAACTGGCCCGCGACGGTCGCGATCGGCGCGCAGCACGTCATCGCGATGTTCGGCGCGACGTTCCTGGTGCCGGTGCTGACGGGCTTCCCCGTCTCGACGACGCTCCTCTTCTCGGGCGTCGGCACCCTGCTGTTCCTCCTCATCACGAAGAACCGCCTCCCCAGCTACCTCGGCTCGTCGTTCGCGTTCATCGCGCCGGTCACCGCCGCCACGGCGTCGCAGGGCATGGGCTCCGCCCTCGCGGGCATCGTCGCCGTCGGTGTGCTGCTGGCCGCAGTCGGCTTCATCGTCCAGTTCGCGGGACTCGGCTGGATCGAGAAGCTCATGCCGCCGGTCGTCGCCGGCGCCATCGTCGCCCTCATCGGCTTCAACCTCGCGCCGGTCGCGTGGCAGAACTTCCAGCAGGCGCCGATCACGGCGACCATCACCCTCGCCGCCGTGATCCTCGGCAGCGTGCTGTTCCGCGGATTCCTCGGACGCATCTCGATCTTCCTCGGCGTGATCGTCGGCTACATCGTGGCGCTGCTGCGCGGCGAGGTCGACTTCACGCAGGTCAACGAGCTCGTCGCGAACGGGCAGTGGGTGGGCCTGCCGACCTTCCAGTTCCCGACGTTCGGCAACCCCGGAACCTGGAGCGTCATCGCGATGTTCCTCCCGGTCGTGCTCGTGCTCATCGCCGAGAACGTCGGACACGTGCGCGGCGTCGCGACCATGACCGAGTCGTCGGTCAACCAGTACACCGGCCGAGCGCTCATCGCCGACGGTGCCGCCACGGTGCTCGCGGGCACCTTCGGCGGTTCGGGAACGACGACGTACGGCGAGAACATCGGCGTGATGGCGGCGACCCGCGTCTACTCGACCGCCGCGTACTGGGTCGCGGGCGTCTTCGCGATCCTGCTGTCGCTGTCGCCGGTGGTCGGTGCGGTGTTCAACTCGATCCCCGCCGGCGTGCTCGGCGGCGTGACCACCGCCCTGTACGGTCTCATCGGCATCATCGGCATCAAGATCTGGGTCGACAACCGCGTGGACTTCTCGCGCCCCGTGAACCAGTACACCGCGGCCGTCTCGCTCGTGATCGCGATCGCCGGCTTCACCATGGTGTGGGGCGACTTCCAGCTCGGCGCGATCGTCATCGGCGCGGCGGCAGCGCTGCTGATCTACCACCTCGGCAACGCGATCGCCCGCTGGCGCAAGACCGGCGCCGACGACGGCGGCCCGCTCCCCGCCGTCGGCCAGCTCGGCGGCGACCCGCAGGACTCGCAGGTCAAGTAGGCGCCCGGGCCGCAGCATCCATGTCCCGCTTTCCGGCCCTGATGTCCCCCTTTCGCGTGCAAGTCAGCGGTCATGCGCGCGAAAGTGGGACACGGCCGGGAGGTGGGAGCGGCAGGGGAATGGATGCTGCAGGCAAATGGTTGTAGCTACATGTGAATGAGATCGTGCACCCCGACCGCCTCGACGCCGCCACCTCGATGGGCGCCGTCACGCTGCTCGTCGGCGACCTCGACGGCATGACCGCGTTCTACCGCGACGTCATCACCCTCCAGGTGCTGTCGGCCGAGGGCGACGAGGTCGTGCTCGGGCGCGCGGGCCGGCCGGTCGTCATCCTGAAGCACGAGCCCGCCCTGCGCCAAGCTGCACCGGGCGCCGCGGGACTCTTCCACACGGCGATCCTCTTCCAGACGCAGGAGGCCCTCGCGGCCGCGCTCTACAGCGTCGCGCGGCGCGCGCCGCAGACCTTCACCGGCTCGGCGGACCACCTCGTGAGCCAGGCCTTCTACCTCACCGATCCCGAGGGGAACGGCATCGAGCTGTACTGGGATCGGGCCCGGACCGAGTGGTCGTGGACCCACGGCAGCGTCGAGATGGCGACGCTGTACCTCGACCCCAACGGCTTCCTCCGCGAGCACCTGACGGAGCGGGCCGCGAGCGGCGGGACCGGGCAGGACGCAGCATCCGTCGGCCATGTGCACCTGTCGGTCGGCGACGTCACAAGCGCGCGTGCCTTCTACGTCGACGCGCTCGGCTTCGACCAGACCGCGGAGCTCGGCAACCAGGCGCTGTTCGTGAGCGCCGGCGGCTACCACCACCACATGGCGATGAACGTCTGGAACTCGCGCGGCGCAGGCCCGCGGATGCCGGCGCTCGGCCTCGGCCGCGTCGACCTGGCCCTCCCCGACGCCGACTCCCTCGGCGAGCTCGCCGAGCGCCTGCGCCACCACGGCCTCGAGGTGCGCGACGACGGCCGCACGGTGGCCTTCGACGACCCCTGGCGCAACCTGCTGCACGCGACGGTGCCCGGCCGCGGCTGACCGGCGCCCCCGCCCCTGGACCCCGTAGGGCGCGGCGTCAGACGGATTCGCGGATGACGAGTTCGGTCTCGAGGATCGTGACGTGACGCGGATGCCGCCCCGCGAGGAGGTCGACCAGCACCGTGGCCATGCGCTCGCCCTGCGCGAACGACGGCTGGCGCATCGTCGTCAGCTGCGGGATGACGGAGGTGGCCACCGGGGAGTCGTCGAAGCCGATGATCGCGACGTCCGCGGGCACGCGGAGTCCCGCGGCCGTCAGCACCGTCAGCACGCCGCGCGCCATGAGGTCGCTGGCGACGAACACCGCGTCGGGCTGGGCGCCGGTCGCGAGGATGCGGCGCATCGCGTCGGCGCCGCCGTCGGCGGTGAAGTTGCCGTCCTCGACCGCGATCTCGTCGAGATCCCACGCGGCGAGTGCGTCGCGGTACCCCTGCAGGCGGTCGACGCCGGCGGGCATATCGCGCGGGCCAGTGATCGTCGCGATGCGGCGGCGGCCGCTCTCGATCAGGTAGACCGTGGCGTCGTACGCCCCGCGGACGTTGTCGACGTCGACGTAGTAGTCACGGTCCCGCTCGCGCACCGGGCGGCCGCCGTAGACGACGGGGACGACGCTCGCGATGCGGTCGATGAAGGTGTCGCTGGTGTGGTGCGAGACCACGATCGCACCGTCCACCGCTCCGGAGCGCACGTAGCTCGTCGTCTTATCGCCGGGGTCGTCGCTCGCGATGAAGAGGTTGAGCACGTAGTCCGAGCGGCTGAGCCGCGAGTTGATGCCCGACACGATCGCCGCGAAGAACGGGTCGCCGAAGAACCGGGTGGTGTCCTCGGGGACGATCAGCGCGATCGCGTGCGTCTTCTGGCTCGCCAGTGACCGCGCAGCGCGGTTGGGGACGTAGTTGAGTTCGCTGATCGCGCGCGTCACCGACTCCAGGGCTTCGGGACTCACGGCGGTCGAGCCGTTCACGACGCGGGAGACCGTCGAGCGGGAGACCCCCGCCGCGGCGGCGACCTCTTCGATCGTCACGGCGTGTGCGCTGCCGGCTCCCCGCTGGGTATGCCGCATGGCGTCGGTGCTCATTCCTGTCCCCTCCTTCCCGGATGCTACTGCGCCGCGACGCCGCGCGGCGCAGTGCTACGACGCGACGGTGGCCGCGCGCGCGGACTCCAGGTCGATCGCCCGAGCGCCGATGATGCGGCTGTACTCGAGCGCGCTGTCCTTGGGCGTGCGCTCCTGGGTGTCGTAGTCCACCCGCACGATCCCGAACCGCTTCTCGTAGCCCCACGCCCACTCGAAGTTGTCGAGGAGCGACCAGTAGAAGTACCCGCGCACGTCGACGCCGGCCTCGGCCGCGTCGAGGATCGCACCCAGGTGCCCACGGAGGAACTCGACGCGGTCGGCGTCGTGCACGGCCTTCGTCTCACCCTCGACGACGAGCTCGTCGTCGTAGGCGGCGCCGTTCTCGGTGACGTAGAGCACGGTGCCCGCTTGCTGCGCATACTCGTCCCACACCCGCTCGAGGAGCGTGGTGAGCCCCTCGGGCTGCACCTCCCACTGCATGGGCGTCCGGGGCAGGCCGCGCTCGTGCCAGTAGATCCCCTCGTGCGAGGGGTACGGCGAGCGGGCGGGGCGGTCGGTCGGCGCGTCGCCGCCGATCGGCGGGTTCACCGGCTCGTGGCCGCCCACGTACTCGCCGTGGTAGTAGTTCACACCGAGCGTGTCGATGGGCGTCGCGATGGTCTCGAGGTCACCCGGGCGCACGGCGGTCTCCCACGCGGCGATGGCCGCAGCATCCACCTTCCGGATGTCTTCCACGATGTCGGCGGGGTACTGCGCGCGGAAGATCGGGTCGAGGAACCAGCGGTTGAACTGGCCGTCGATGCGGCGCGCCGCGTCGACGTCGGCGGGGTCGTTCTCGTCGACCGGCTCGGCGACCGTGAGGTTCAGCGTGATGCCGAGCTTGAGCGACTCGTCGCGAGAGCGCAGCTCGCGCACGGCCTGGCCGTGGCCGAGCAGCAGGTGGTGCGCGGCGAGCACGCCCTCCTCGACGCTGTAGTGGCCCGGCGCGTGGATGCCCGCGGTGTAACTGAGGAACGACGAGCACCACGGCTCGTTGAGCGTGGTCCACACGTTGACCCGGTCGCCCAGGGCGTCGTGCATCGTCAGTGCGTACTCGGTGAAGAGGTCCGCGGTGTCGCGGTTCGCCCAGCCGCCCTTCTCCTGCAGCGCCTGCGGCAGGTCCCAGTGGTAGAGCGTCAGCCACGGGAGGATGTCGACCCCGAGCAGCTCGTCGACCAGTCGCTTGTAGAAGTCGAGGCCCTTGAGGTTGACCGCCCCGCCGTCGGGCCGCACGCGCGACCACGACGTCGAGAAGCGGTACGTCTCGAGGCCCAGCTCCTTCATGAGCGCCACGTCATCGCCGTAGCGGTGGTAGTGGTCGCACGCCACGTCGCCGTTGTCGGCGTTGATGACGGCGCCCGGCACGCGGCAGAACGCATCCCAGATCGAGTCGCGGCGGCCGTCTTCATGGGCGGCGCCCTCGATCTGGAAGGCGGCGGTCGCGGCGCCGAACAGGAAGTCCTGGGGGAAGGCGCGAGGGATCGCGGTCGTCATGAGGTCAATGATCCTCTCGGGGAACGTCGGTGTCAGGATGCCGAAGGCTGTGGGGAGGGGAAAGGGTCTAGCCCTTGACGGCGCCGGCCATGATGCCGCTCACCAGCTGCCGGCCCGTGAAGGCGAAGACGATGAGGAGCGGGATGGTGGCGAGGAGCACGCCGGCGAGCACGACCGAGTAGTCGACGAAGTAGTTCGACTGCAGGAGCGAGAGCGCCACCGGGAGCGTGGGGCTCTGCCGGTCGAGCACGATGAAGGGCCAGAAGAACTGGTTCCACGCGCCGACGAAGGTGAAGAGGAACAGCATCGCGGCGGCGGGGCGCGCGGCGGGCACGCCGACCGTCCAGAACGTGCGGAGCATGTTGGCCCCGTCCACGCGCGCCGCCTCGATCAGCTCGTCCGGCACGGTCTGCGACAGGTACTGCGTCATCCAGAACACCCCGAACGCGCTGGTGAGCGCGGGGATGATGATGGCGCCGATCTGCCCGGTCCAGCCCAGGTCGGAGAAGAGCAGGTAGAGGGGCACGACGCCGAGCTGCATCGGCACCGCCATGGTCGCGACGACGAAGGCCAGCAGCCACTTGCCGCCCGGGAAGCGGAGCTTCGCGAACGCCCAGCCGGCGAGGGTCGAGAACAGGACGACGGATGCCGCGATCACGGTGGAGCTGAAGATCGAGTTCCACAGCGCCTGCCAGAAGTTCACGGCAGGGTCGTTGATGACCTTCAGGGCGTTGTCGATGAAGTTGCCGCCCGGCAGCCACGACATGTTCGGGTTGTTGATGGTCGAGGCGTCGCCCGAGCCGATCAGGAACGACCAGTAGTAGGGGAAGAGCGCCGAGACGACGACGACTCCGAGACCGACGTAGACCCAGACCCCGGCGCGCACGCCGCGGATCTTCGTGGTCCGCCGGCTCCGGCGGGCGTTGGGCAGGTTCTCCTCGACGACCGCGAGGGGCGGGGTGCTGATGGCGCTCACTGCTGGGCTCCCTTCCGGCCGCGGCGGCGGCGCTGGATGACCCCGCGTCCGCCCTCGTCGCGTACGAGGGCACGGGTGATGGCGAGGTTGATGAGGCCGATCGCCAGGATGATGATGAAGAGGATCCACGCCAGGGCGGCGGCGCGGCCGAAGTTGAACTCGCCCCAGCCGATGTTGTACAGGTACAGCGTGATCGTGAGCCACTGGCCGGCGGCACCGCCGCGGCCGGTCTGGTCGAACATGCGCGGCTCGTCGAAGATCTGCAGGCCGCCGATCGTCGACGTGATGATGACGAAGATCAGGGTGGGCTTGAGCGACGGAAGCGTGATGCTCCAGAACTGGCGGAAGGCGTTGGCGCCGTCGACGGTCGCCGCCTCGTAGTACTCGCGCGGCACGGCCTGCATGGCGGCGAGGAGGATGAGGGCGTTGTAGCCGGTCCAGCGGAAGTTGACCATCGTGGCGATGGCGATGTGGCTCCAGAACGGGTCCTTGTGCCACGCGATCGGGTTGAGGCCGAGGTTCGTGAGCACGTTGTTCACGAGTCCGTGGTTGTCGCCGAACAGGTTGCTGAAGATCAGCGCGACGGCGACCGGGGCCATGACGTACGGGAGCAGGACGCTCATCCGCCAGAAGGTCTTGGACCGGATGTTCTTGTCGAGCATCGCCGCGATGAACAGCGCCAGGATGAGCTGCGGCACCGACGAGAGCAGGAAGATGCTGAAGGTGTTCCGCAGGGCGATCCAGAAGTCGGCCTGCGACAGGATCCAGACGTACTGGTCCAGTCCGACGAAGGTGCCGGAGTTGCGGACGAGGTCCCACTCCTGGAACGAGATCACCGCCGTGTAGACGATCGGGAAGAGGCCCACGATCGCGAACAGGATGAAGAACGGCGAGATGTAGAGGTACGGGGAGAGCTTCAGGTCCCAGCGGCTGAGGCGGTGGGAGAAGGAGAGGACGCGCGGCTGGCGCTCCGGATCGGGCCGATCGGCCGGCCCGGATGCCGTCGTACGGGTGGCGGTCGTGGTCACCGGTGGCTCCGATTCGGGTGTCGAGGGGTGGGCGTGGAGGCGGAGTGCGCGCGGGCCGGGGGGACCCGCACGCACTCCGCTTCTGCTGTCAGACCTGGTCCGCGGGAGCGGACCGGATCGTCAGTGTCGGCCTATCAGAAGGCCTCGACCTCGGCGACGTACGCGTCCCACGACGCCTGGGCGTCCTGGGTGCCGTCGAAGACGCGGGTGATGGCGTCCTGGAGAGCGGTGTTGTACTTGAAGTAGTCCGCGCTCTTGTACGGGGTGACCGTGATCGCCGCGGAGCGGTCCGCGAAGATCGTGCCGGTCGGCGCGTCGGCGAAGTACTCGTTCTTCGAGTCGGTGATCGACGAAGCGCTCTGCGCGTCGAGCGCGCTCGGGTAGGCGCCGACGTTGACGAACGTCTTCTCCTGCTGCTCCGGAGCGGTCAGCCAGTCGGCGAGCTTGAGAGCCTCGTCGACGTTCTTGCCGTTGGCCGGAACGGTCAGGTACGAGCCGCCCCAGTTGCCGCCGCCGTTCGGGAACGCGTTCGCGATCTCCCAGCCGGTGACCTCGGGCGCGTTGCCCGAGATGATGCCGAGCATCCACGGCGGGCACAGCATCGCGGCGAACTCACCGTTGGCCATCGACGCGTTCCAGTCGTCCGACCACTGGCCCGAGTAGGCCGAGTTCGGGATGCCGCGCTCGACGACGAGGTTGTACGCAGCCTCGAGGTCGGGGTTGTCGGTCGCGACGACGGTGCCGTCGGGCTCGTCATACGGGAACTCGATCTGGTTGACGATGCCCTGGAACGCGGAGTTCGCGGAGTCGAGCATCGGCTTGCCGGTCGCAGCCTTGTACTGGTCGGCCAGGTCGAAGAACGTGTCCCAGTCGCCGTCGATCGCCGAGGCGACCTCGTCGGGCGTCGAGGGCAGGCCCGCGGCCGAGAACAGGTCGGCGCGGTAGCAGACGGCCTGCGGGCCGATGTCCGTGCCGAAGCCGACGAGACGGCCGTCCGCGTCGGTCGCGGCCTCTTCCTTCCACTCGACCCAGCGGCCCTTGGCGCTGTCGGGCACCTCGGCGAGCAGGTCGGAGTACTGCATGGCCTCGGCGAACCAGTCGACCTCGACCGCCTCGATGTCGGCGAGGCCCTCCTTGCCGAGCTTCGCGAAGAAGTTCGTGCGGGCGTCGTCGGTGATGGCGGCCTTGTTGTGGACGATCTTGATGTTCGGGTTCTCGTCCATGTACTCCTGGAGGAGTTCGTCGTCGTACCCGAAGTCGTTGAACGTGGCCAGGGTCAGCGTGATCTCGCCGTCTTCGCCACCGGCCTCGTCTCCGCTGCCACCGGCGCAGCCGGCGAGGACGATGGCCGAAGCCGAGAATGCGGCGATTGCCACGGCGCTTCTGCGGAAGGCGCGTGCGTTCACTGTCACTCCTTTGTGTTGTCAGGGTCGTGTGTGTTGCAGGATCGGCGCGGAGGGAACCGTGCCGTGGTGGTCGTGGGAGCGTTCCCATCGATCGAGACGCAACGCTATGGGATCGCTCCCACGAAGTCAAGGGAGCGCTCCCATGGATTGATCACGGTTGTGTCACGGGGTTCTCATGGCGCTTCGGGCGGGGCTCTTGGACGGCCGGAGAAACGCCACGTGCACGGCCCGTAGACTGGAGGGGACCCCTGCCCGCGACATCCGGAGCTGTCACATGCCCACCATCGTCGTCGACGTCATGCCCAAGGCCGAGCTTCTGGACCCGCAGGGGAAGGCCGTCTCGGGCGCCTTCGCCCGTCTCGGCGTCTCCGACTTCAGCGCGGTGCGCATCGGCAAGCGGTTCGAGCTCACCGTCGACGGCGAGGTCACCGACGAGGTGCTCGCCGAGGCCCAGCGCATCGCTGACGAGATCCTCTCCAACTCCGTGATCGAGGATGTCGTCGGCATCGAGGTCGTCGAATGACCGCACGCATCGGCGTCATCACCTTCCCCGGCTCGCTCGACGACCGCGACGCGCAGCGCGCGATCGAGATCGCCGGCGGCGAGGCCGTCGCGCTGTGGCACGGCTCGCACGACCTCGACGGCGTCGACGCGCTGGTCCTGCCCGGCGGCTTCAGCTACGGCGACTACCTGCGCGCCGGAGCCATCGCGGCGCTCGCGCCGATCATGGCGGAGGTGAAGGATGCCGCGGCCAAGGGCATGCCGATCCTCGGCATCTGCAACGGCTTCCAGATGCTCGTCGAGGCGCACCTGCTGCCGGGCGGCCTGATCCGCAACGCGCACCAGCAGTTCGTCCGTCGCGACCAGAAGCTGCGCGTCGAGAACAACGACACCGCGTGGACCAGCGATTTCGCCTCCGGCCAGGAGATCGTGATCCCGCTCAAGAACGCCGACGGCGGCTACATCGCCTCGGAGTCCGAACTCGACCGCCTCGAGGGCGAGGGCCTCGTCGCCTTCCGCTACCTCGGTGTGAACCCGAACGGGTCGCTGCGTGACATCGCCGGCATCACCAACGAGCGCGGCAACGTGGTCGGCCTCATGCCGCACCCCGAGCACGCCGTCGAGCCGGGCTTCGGTCCGGACACGGCCGCCGCGATGCGGTCGGGCGTCGACGGCCTGTCGTTCTTCACCTCGGCCATCGCCGCCGTGGTGGGCGCCGCGGCCTGAGCCGCAGCATCCGATACCGCTACGAGACCGTGCCGGCCGGCGGCCACACGCCGATGATGAGCGCCATCACGACGATGGTCACGAGCTCGTGCGAGATGTTGAGCACGGTCAGCGACGACGGTCGCCCCTCGAAGGCGTCGTGGGTGATGAAGCGCGCCGCGGTGAAGCCCGCCCAGAGGATCACGCCGGTGAGCAGCGCCGCCCAGAGGTAGCTGCCGCCGAAGAAGTGCCATGCGATCGACGAGGCGCCGGCGAGCACCCACGCGGTCACGAAGCTGACGAACACCGTGACCACGATCGGCACCACGGCACTCGCGCCCGGCCGGTTCATGTCGACGTTCGCGAGCTTCGCCCACCGCGTGCCGAACACCTTCGGCGTGTACCAGATCGAGCCGACGACCATGCTCGACGCCGTCGCGATCAGCACCGCCCAGTAGTTGATCTCGGGAACCATGTCCGCCTCCTCCGCCCAGGCGCCGCAACGGGTCGCGGTCGCCGCTCGACGCGAGCGTAGCGCCGCCCGGCAACGCCGGACCCGCACCGCGCCGGTAGCGTGGAGCGGGTGAGCACAGACACCCGGAATCTCGTCGTCAGCGTCCCCACCGAGCAGCTCGCCGCAGATCTTGGCGCCCTGCCCGACGGCGTCGAGCTGGTGGTGTGGCCGATGGATGCTGCCGCCCCGCGTGACCGGTTCGACATCGTCGTGCCGCCGTACATGTCGATGGCGCGTGTGCTCGAGCGTCTCGAGGGCGTCGAGGTGGGTCTCGTGCAGGGCCAGTCGATCGGCTACGACGGCGTCGCCGCCATCCTGCCCGAGGGCCTCGTCTTCGCGAACGCGGCGTCGGTGCACGAGACCTCGACCGCGGAGCTCGCGGTGGGTCTCGCGATCGCGGCGCAGCGCCACATCGACGCGTTCGCCGTCGACACCGCGGCCGGCCGCTGGGCCCCGGTCTTCGCGCAGAGCCTCGCCGACCGTCGTGTGCTGCTGCTCGGCTACGGCGGCGTTGGCAAGGCCGTCGCCGCGCGGCTCGAGCCCTTCGAGGTCGAGCTCATCCCCGTCGCGTCGCGCGCCCGCGACGAGGACGGCGTCGCGGTGCACGGCATCGACGAGCTGCCGGAGCTGCTCCCCCAGGCCGAGATCGTGATCCTCACCCTGCCCGGCGGCGAAGCTACCCGGGGGCTCGTCGACGACGCGTTCCTGTCGGCGCTTCCCGACGGCGCGCTCATCGTCAACGTCGGCCGCGGCACCCTCGTCGACACCGACGCGCTCGTCGACCACGTGCGTCGCGGGCGCATCCGCGCCGCCCTCGACGTCACCGACCCCGAGCCCCTCCCCGAGGGCCACGCGCTCTGGGGCCTGCCCGGTGTGCTGATCGCCCCGCACGTCGGCGGCGCGTCGAGCGCGATGCGCCCTCGGGTCGCGAAGCTCGTGCGCACCCAGATCGAGCGCCTCGCCGCCGGCGAGCCGCCGATCAACGTCGTGCTCGGGCGCTGACGCCCACTGCTGCTGCACTCTCCTGCAACTGCTGGGTCGCGCGACGCAGCAGTTGCAGGAATCTGCAGCGCTCGCGCAGGCGCCCTCTTCAGTTCTCCCCCGCTCTGAGGTAGACCGGAGGACGGACAGTGGTGCGCGATGAACGGTTCCCCGAGCGATCCCCCGAGTGCAGACCAGCCGCCGAAGGTGGAGCGGCTTGCCGCTTCGGCGTGCTGGGAGTACCTGCAGACCGCCGAACTCGGCCGGCTCGCGGTCGACAACGCCGACGGCGCGCCCGACATCTTCCCGGTCAACTACGTCGCCCACGAGGGCGCCCTGTACATCCGCACGGCGCGCGACGCGAAGCTCCTCCACATCGCGCAGCACCCGATGGTCGCCTTCGAGGTCGACGGCGCGACCGACGACGACCACTACTGGAGCGTCGTGATCCGCGGCAAAGCGCAGCGCGTCACCCGCGACGACGAGATCCGTGACAGCGGGGTCCGCCAGCTCGCGTCGTGGAGCCCGACCGCGAAGTTCTTCGTCATGAAGGTCGTCGCGAACAGCGTGACCGGGCGGCGGTTCCCCCAGCACGCGAGCCGCAGGGATCCGCTCATGCCGTTCGAGGGCGACGCCACGCTCCCGGCTCCACCCGAACCGCCGCGGCAGCCGCGCGCCGAACGCCCCGCACCGATCCCGCACTTCGGGCCGCGCACGGGTCCGCAGGACACGCTCCCGGAGCCCGGCTCCGACGGGTGACCGGCGATGCCGATCACGGACGCGACGTCAGGCGGTGAAGACCGTGTGCACGTCGCCGACGACCTCGCGGCCGCCGAGCGCCGTCAGCTCCATGAGCACCGCGGTGCCCACCACCACGCCACCCAGCGTCTCGACGAGCTCGTGCGCCGCGACGAGCGTGCCGCCGGTCGCGAGGACGTCGTCGACGAGCAACACCCGCACGCCCCCGGCGATGTCGTCGTGCGCCTCGATCGTGGCGGTGCCGTACTCGAGCGCGTAGGAGACGGATGCTGCGGGCAGAGGCAGCTTGCCCGCCTTGCGGATCGGCACCAGGCCCACGCCGGCCTCCATCGCGACGGCGCCCGCGAGCAGGAACCCGCGCGCCTCGACCCCGGCGACGACGTCGAACGACCCCTCGAACGGGGCGATCATCGCGTGGATGACGGTGCGAAGGGCCGAGGCATCCGCCAGCAGAGGCGTGATGTCGCGGAACTGCACCCCCGGCTCCGGGTAGTCGGGGATCGTGCGGATGAGGGATTCGGCGCGCGTGAGGGCTTCGGACAGCACCCGCCAACCCTACGCCCGGCCCCTGTGCGTCTTTCGTTACGAGGGAGTGTAAGCGCTTGCAGTATGCTGGCCGGATGACTTCCGCAGAGACCATCGAGCGCACGGACGCGTTCCTCACCACCGTCGGCGGCGAGTGGTGGCGCACCGCCGTCATCTACCAGATCTACCCGCGCTCCTTCGCAGACGCGTCGGGCGACGGCATCGGCGACCTCCCGGGCATCACCGCGCACCTCGACGACCTCGCGCACCTCGGCATCGACGCCATCTGGCTGAGCCCGTTCCAGCGCTCGCCCCAGAAGGACGCCGGCTACGACGTCAGCGACTACTGCGACGTCGACCCGCTCTTCGGCACCCTGGCCGACTTCGACGACATGCTGGCCGCGGCGCATGAGCGCAGCATCCGTGTCATCGTCGATCTCGTCCCGAACCACTCGTCCGACCAGCACGAGTGGTTCCAGCAGGCCCTCGCCGCTGCTCCCCACAGCACCGAGCGCGCGCGCTACATGTTCCGCGACGGCAAGGGCGAGAACGGCGAGCTGCCGCCCAACAACTGGGAGTCCGTCTTCGGCGGCCCGGCGTGGACGCGCGTGGTCGAGCCCGACGGCCGGCCCGGCCAGTGGTACCTGCACCTCTTCGACTCGTCGCAGCCCGACTTCGACTGGTCGAACGAGGAGGTGCGCGAGGAGTTCCGCCGCATCCTGCGCTTCTGGCTCGACCGCGGCGTCGACGGCTTCCGCGTGGACGTCGCCCACGGCCTGGTGAAGGCCGAGGGACTGCCGGACTACATCCCGAACCCCGAGGCCGGCTCGATGGGCGGCGAAGCGGAGAACGTGCCCTACTGGGGCCAGGACGCCGTGCACGAGGTCTACCGCGACTGGCGCAAGATCCTCGAGGAGTACCAGGGCGACCGGGCCCTCGCCGCCGAGGCGTGGCTGCCCACCGCCGCGCGCACCGCCGAGTGGGTGCGCTCGGACGAGATGCACCAGGCCTTCAACTTCCCGTACCTCGAGACGAAGTGGAACGCCGCCGACCTCCGCGAGGTCATCGACGTGTCGCTCGACGCGTTCCCGGGCGTCGGCGCTCCCTCGACGTGGGTCCTCTCGAACCACGACGTCGTTCGCCACGCGTCGCGTCTCGCCCTCACGGCCGAGAACCCCCAGGGTCACGGCATCGGCCCGGACTCCCCCGGTCAGCCGATCCGCGAGGTCGGACTCGCCCGCGCCCGCGCCGCCACGACCCTCATGCTCGCGCTCCCGGGCTCCGCCTACCTCTACCAGGGCGAGGAGCTCGGGCTGCCCGAGGTCATCGACATCCCGGGGGACGCCCGTCAGGACCCGACGTGGTTCCGCACGAACGGCGAGCGGTACGGCCGCGACGGCTGCCGCGTTCCGATCCCGTGGAACGCGGATGCCCCGGCCTACGGCTTCAACGAGTCCGGAGCGTCGTGGCTGCCCCAGCCCACCGAGTGGGCGACGCTCGCACGCGACGCGCAGACCGGCGTCGAGGGCTCGACCCTCGAGCTCTACCGCACGCTGCTCGCCGAGCGCCGGGCACGGTCGCTGGGTGCGGGTTCGCTCGAGTGGATCGACGGATACGGCACGGATGCTGTCGCATTCCGCAACGGGAATGTCACCGTCATCGCGAACACCGGTTCCACGCCGATCGCGCTGCCGGGCGGTATCGTGATCGCGTCCAGCGGTCCCGTCGCGGACGGCGAGCTCCCGGGCGACACGACGGTCTGGATCGAGACCGCCTGACACCCGCGCTGGTCTACGAGAAGGTACGGTGACGACGTGGTCAGCATCGACGAGGTCGCCCGCGCGGCGGGGGTCTCGACGGCGACCGTCTCGCGCGCGCTGAGCGGGCGCGGGCACGTCTCGGCGGGCGCGAAGGCGAAGGTCGAGGAAGCCGCCAAGAGCCTCGGTTACGTGGTGTCGGCGTCCGCGTCGAGCCTCGCCTCGGGGCGCACGCGCAACATCGGCGTGCTGGTGCCGTTCCTCGACCGCTGGTTCTTCTCGACCGTGCTGAGCGGGATCGCCTCGGCGCTCATGCGCCGCGGCTACGACATCACGCTCTACAGCCTCACCGCCGACCGCGGCGAGCGGCACGACATCTTCGACACGTTCCTGCGGCGCCAGCGCGTGGACGGGGTCATCGCGATCTCGCTCGAGCTCGGTCAGGAGGAGACCGAGCGTCTCGTCGAGCTCGACCTGCCGGTGATCGCGATCGGCGGACCCAATCCGCTGCTCACGACCCTCACGGTCGACGATGTCGCCGTGGCGCGGCTGGCCACCGAGCACCTGCTCGCGCTCGGCCATCGGCGGATCGCGCACATCGGCGCGAGCCCCGAGTTCGACATCGACTTCCACATCCCGACGCAGCGCCGGCAGGGGTTCGAACTGGCGCTGGCCGACGCCGGCATCGAGGTCAGCCCGTCCCTGTTCGAGCCCGCCGACTTCACCATCGAGGGCGGCTTCCGCGCCGCGAAGCAGCTGCTGGGCAAGCCCGGGAGCCGGCCGACCGCGATCTTCGCGGCATCCGATGAGATGGCGATCGGGGCGCTCCTCGCGGCCCGCGAGCTCGGCTATCGGGTTCCCGAGGACCTGTCGGTCATCGGCATCGACGGCCACGAGCTCGGCGAGTTCTTCCGCCTCACGACGGTCGACCAGTTCCCCCTCGGCCAGGGCGAGCGCGCCGCCGACGCCATCCTCGAGGCGCTGGAGTCGACCGATGCCGAGACTCCGACACACCGGCCGGGCGAGCTGCCCTTCGAGCTCATCGTGCGAGGATCCACGGCGCGCCTGCCGCAGTGACCACGTCGCGGTCTCCTCATCGACCTCGGGATCGATCTCGGGAATAGTGTCGTATCCGAGCCTCACCGTTCGTGGATCAGGTATGCGGGCCCTTTCGGGCACCGCGACGGAGGATCCATGACGGGGTCCTCGTCCCGATGAAGAGGAGACGACAATGCCGAAGTACCTGATCGCATTCAACGACGAGTGGGTGCCCCTGCACACGGCCGACCAGCTGCGGAGCAAGAGCGAGGCGTCGCGGGCGCTGCTGGAGGAGATGACGAGCGCGGGCGTCTTCCTCTTCGCGGAGGGGGGCATCGACGCCTCGACCGCGGTCTGCAGCGTCGTCAGCGAGAACGGCGAGCCGGTCTTCACCGACGGGCCGTTCGCCGAGACGAAGGAGCATCTCGGCGGCTTCACCGCGATCAACGTGCCCGACGACGAGGCTGCCCGCTACTGGGCGGGACGACTGGCCGTCGCCCTGGACTGGCCGCAGGAAGTGCACCGCTTCCCCTCCGACATGACGGAGATCGTGGAGCGGCACGCGTCCGATTCGTGACCAGCCCCGCCGTCGCTGAGGCGATCACCCGCGCCCACCGCGAGGAGTGGGCGCGGGTGGTGGCGGGCCTGGCCCGCCGCTTCGGCGACCTCGACCTCGCCGAGGACGCCGCCGCGGAGGCGTTCACGGTCGCCGTGGAGCGCTGGCCGCGTGACGGCGTGCCCCCGAACCCGGGTGCGTGGCTCACCACCACCGCGACGCGCAAGGCGATCGACCGGCTGAGACGTGAGTCGCGCCGCGACGACAAGCACAAGGCGGCGCAGATGCTGTCCGACGACTCTCCTCCCGAGCCGACGGGACCGGTCGACGACGACCGGCTCCGGCTGATCTTCACCTGCTGTCATCCCGTCCTCGGCATGCAGGCCAGGGTCGCGCTGACGCTGCGGCTGCTGGGCGGACTCACGGTCGCCGAGATCGCCCGCGCCTTCTTCGTCCCGGAGACCACGATGGCGCGACGGATCACCCGCGCGAAGGCGAAGATCGCGGCGGCACACGTCCCGTACCGGGTGCCGTCGGCGACCGATCTCCGCGAGCGGCTCGCCGGCGTGCTCGCGGTGGTCTACCTCATCTTCAACGAGGGCTACCTGGCGACCGGTGGCGACGACCCGATGCGGGCGGACCTGAGCGACGAGGCCATCCGCCTGGGCCGGCTGCTGCGCGCTCTTCTTCCCGATGAGGGCGAGGTGACCGGACTCCTCGCGCTGATGCTGCTGATCGACGCACGGCGGACCGCACGCGTGTCCCGCACGGGCGAACTCGTGACCTTGGAAGAGCAGGATCGCGGAGCGTGGAGCCGCGATCTGATCGTCGAGGGCCACGCGCTGGTCCGGGAGCGGATCGCCGCGGTCGCCGCCGGCGGCGATCCGCCGGGGCGCTACCAGCTGCTCGCCGCGATCAACGCGGTGCACACCGCCGCCCCGTCCGCCCGCGACACCGACTGGTCGCAGATCGTGACTCTCTACGACCGCCTGCTCGGCGCCGATCCGTCCGCCATCGTGCGACTCAACCGTGCCATCGCGGTCGCCGAGATCGACGGTCCCGACGTCGCACTCGCCGAGCTCGACCGGCTCGGCGGACCTCTCGACGGGTATCACGCCTTCCACGCCGCGCGCGCCGACCTCCTCCGCCGGCTCGGGCGGAGCGAGGAGGCGCGGTCGGCCTACGACCGTGCCGTGGATCTCGCCGGCAACCCCGCCGAACGCGCGTACCTCATCAGGCGCCGCGACCAGCTGGTGTGGTGATCCCGGCCCGCCCCGCCTCGCCCGGACACGATGCGGGGCGGCACCGATCCGAGGGGCCGGCACCCCGGGGATAGGCTCGACCGCATGACCCTCGACCTCGA
Organism: Microbacterium sp. C23T; assembly: GCF_053345975.1. Taxonomy (NCBI): domain Bacteria; kingdom Bacillati; phylum Actinomycetota; class Actinomycetes; order Micrococcales; family Microbacteriaceae; genus Microbacterium; species Microbacterium sp. C23T. The sequence goes on from NZ_JBKFBD010000001.1 coordinate 173,305, forward strand.
AGCGATCTACGTCGATCTGCACCGGCATCCGGAACTGTCCTTCCAGGAGACCCGCACGGCGGGGGTGATCGCACAGCACCTGACCGGTCTCGGCGTCGAGTTCGAGGAGGGGATCGGCAAGACCGGCGTCGCCGGGGTGATCCGCAACGGCGAAGGTCCCGTCGTGTGGCTGCGGGCCGACATGGACGCGCTGCCGGTGCCCGAGCAGACCGGTCTCGACTACGCGAGCACCGCCCGCGGCACCGATCCGGCCGGCAACGACGTGCCGGTCATGCACGCGTGCGGACACGACATGCACGTCACCGCGCTGCTCGGCGCCCTCGAGCGCCTGGTCGCCACGAAGGACGAGTGGTCGGGCACGATCGTCGCCGTCTTCCAGCCCGCCGAGGAGTACGGCGCCGGCTCGCAGGCGATGATCGCCGACGGCGTGCTCGAGAGGTTCCCGAAGCCCGACATCGTGCTCGGTCAGCACGTCACCCCGCTCCCCGCCGGCACCATCGGCGTGCGCAGCGGCACGCAGATGGCGGCGTCCGACGGCCTCACGGTCACGCTGCTGGGCCGCGGCGGCCACGGCTCGCGCCCGCAGGCGACGATCGACCCCGTGGTCATGGCGGCGGCCACCGTCATGCGGCTGCAGACGATCGTGTCGCGCGAGGTCGACCCGCGCGACGTCGCAGTCGTCACGGTCGGGTCGATCCACGCGGGCCTCAAGAACAACATCATCCCGGCCGAGGCGAAGCTCGAGCTGAGCCTGCGCTACCCCGACGACGAGGCCCGTGCCCGCGTGCTCGAGAAGGTGGAGCGCATCGTCCGCGCCGAGGCGCAGGCCTCGGGCGCGGAGGAACCCCCCGTCATCGTCACCGACCACACGCTCCCCCCGACCATCAACGACGCCGACGCGACCGCGCGCCTGACCGCCGCGTTCGACGGGGCGTTCGGCGACGGCACCGTCATCGACCCGGGCATGTTCACCGGCAGCGAGGACGTCTCGTGGTTCGCCCGCGAGGCCGGCGTGCCGCTGGTGTTCTGGTTCTGGGGCGGCGTCGACCCGGCGAAGTTCGCCGAAGCCACCGCCGCCGGCACGGTCGAGCGCGACATCCCGACCAACCACTCGCCCTTCTTCGCCCCGGTGCTCCAGCCCACGCTGAGCCGCGGCGTCGACGCGCTCGTGGTCGCCGCGCGCGAGTTCCTCGGCACGCCGACGGCGTAGACGGCGGACGGATGCTGCGGGCCGCAGCATCCGTTCCCTCCGGCCCTTCTCGCGGAGCACGTCAGGCGGGTTCGGCGACGGCTCCGGCGCGGGCATCCTCGGCGTCGAGCAGTCGCTGGAGACCGCGGAAGTCGCGCATGAGGATGCGGGCAAGGACGAACGTGGGGAGCAGCGCAACCAGCCGCAGCCACCCCGCCACGTCGCCCCCGTAGTCGGCGCGCACGCGCGTGCCGCGATCCTCGGCAGTGCAGGCGTACTCGACGCGCGAGTTCCACGGCGAGGTGGAGTGCCACACGACCCGCTCGTCGGCCTCGACGACCTCGAGCACGTCCTCGAAGTGGACGCGGAACGGGCCGATGATGTGGTCGACCGCCGTCCAGCGGCTGCCCACGCTCGCCGGCCCGTCGCCGACGCGCCGGCGGAGCTCGACCGCGGGCGCCCAGTCGTGCCACGTGCCGGGGTCGGCGAAGTACGGGAACACGCGAGCGGGCGGGTGGTCGAGATGCACGTCCAGCGTCACGCGTCTCCACATGGCCGTCACACCATCGCGGGAACCGGGCGGTCGGGGTAGAGCTCCCGCATCGCCCTGTCGTACTGCCGCTTCATCAGCAGCTGGTACAGCAGCCGGATCGGCGCGGGGACGTTCGCGCGCATCCATTCGTCGCGCTCGGCCTCAGGCACGCTGGCCACCAGCAGTCCGAGCTGGAGCGACATGATGTCCTTGCCGAGCTCCTTCCGGTGCGCCATGAGCTCGGCCCGCGTGTGCTCCTCCATCCAGTCCCACTCCTGCTGGGAGAGGACGGCGCCGGCCACCGGCATGATGTCGTCCTCCTCCTGCCCCAGATGCACCACGAGGGTGTCGCGCAGATGCTCGATGTCGACGGCGAACGCGTCGCGGAGCGTGGCATCCGCCGTCCGGAGCCACGGCTCGAGCTGCGGCTCGATCCGGGCGAGCTGGGACGCGACCTCGGCGTGCTGCGCGCGCATCTGGTCGACGTGCAGCGCGCACCCGGGGTCACGTGAGACCAGCCTGTCCCACAGCGCCGTGTCCTCGGTCTCGTGGTGCATGTGCAGCGCGTAGAAGTCGAGGTGGGCGTACCGGCCGACGATCGCGGCCCGTTCGACATCTCCGGGTGGCACGCCGCGCACGAGCTGTGGCAGCTCGCGGTAGAGCCAGCGGAAGATCCTGTGGACCAGGATCAGGCCGGACGTGTCGCAGCCGGGTTCCTGCCCCTCCGGCATGGCTCCGGAGGAGGGCAGCTTGGTCGCCATATCGCACCCCCGATCCCCGCAGCTCGTCGACGTTGACGGCCCCAGGCGGTGATCAGCCGGATTCTACTCTCGCGCCGCGGGTCGCCCCAGGCCTGCGCGCGCCCGCCCCCGGTCTCAGCGGCCGGGGGCCGTCGCGGAACCGGGAGGCGCAGCATCCGGTTCCTCCAGCTCGCGCGCGTCGGTGAGGCGCTGACCCGACGCGAGACCGGGGAGGCCGCGACGCCCGTCGGTCGTGAAGACGAGGACGATCGAGACGACGGCGAACACCGAGGCCACGAAGGTCCAGGCGCCGGGGAGCGCGTTCAGCACGAGGTAGCCGCCGATGCCGGCGACGAAGCGCAGGAAGCGCGCGAGCCCCACCGGGAGCGGCCCGCCGGTGAAGCGCAGCTGCACGGCGTGATCGCCGATCGTGCCGCCGGTCGCGAGTGTCGCGACGAGCCACACGACGATCGGCACGGCGGAGCCGATGAGGTTCGCCGCGGATCCGTCGCGCACGGCGGCGTCCGCACCGAGGAGGTAGAGCACGAGCTGCACGGCGACGACCACCGTGAGGGTGAGCACCCAGGCCGCGAGCCCGTCGCACAGCATGCCCAGCAGGCGCCGGCCGCGCGTGACCGGCTGCGGCTGGTCCGCGTCGGGCAGGCGGGGCGACCCGCGGTAGCGCCGCGGCACGGCGAGCGCGAGCAGCGAGCCGAGCACCGCCCCCAGGGTGTTCGTGAGCAGATCGTCGACGTCGAACACGCGGTAGGCGCAGGGGTAGAGGCCCCAGACTCCGGTGAGCTGGGTGACCTCGACGAAGCCCGACAGCCCCACGCCGACGACCAGGGCGGTGATCACGCCGCGGCCTCCGAGCACGCGCAGGAAGAAGCCGAGCGGCACGAAGAGCAGGACGTTGAGCAGCAGCTGCAGGACGGCGGGGTCCGTCGCGAAGCCGCTGCCGCGGCGCACGAGGGCTCCGCGAAGGTCGTCGGCGATCGCCGTCACGTCGATGTTCACGCCCGCGCACGCGATCGTGTCGGGGTCGGGGAGCGGCAGGAGCGTGTAGGTCCAGATCGCCATCACGTAGACGAGCGCGGCGCCCCACACCACGAAGCGGCCGACGCCGAATCCGCCCCGGCGGCGGTAGCTGAGCGCGACGAAGGGGACGAAGAGCAGCACCCCCACGACCACCCCCAGGGTGATCGCGAGCACACCGAGGATGATCTGCTCGTCCACGCTACGAGTGTCCCAGAGAGGCACCCGTATGGATTTCGTGAGGATGGTCGTCTGGATGCATCCTCACGTTCTCCTCACGAGTAGCCTTACGGGCCGTGACGAACGAAAGCCGCGAGCAGTCGGTGGACGAGACGCCGATCGCCAAGCGCCTCATCCTCGGCGACCCGCTCGCGTCCACAGACTCCGACGAGCACCTGCTCCCGAAGAAGCGGGCGCTGCCGATCTTCGCGTCCGACGCACTGTCGTCGGTCGCGTACGCCCCGCAGGAGCTGCTGCTCATCCTCTTGACCGGCGGCCTCGCGTTCCTCGCATTCGCTCCGTGGGTCGCCGTCGCGGTGATCGTGCTCCTGATCGTCGTCGTGATCAGCTACCGGCAGCTCATCAAGGCCTACCCGTCCGGCGGCGGCGACTACGAGGTGGCGCGCAAGAACCTCGGCGAGGTCCCGGGCGTCATCGTGGCGTCCGCGCTGCTCGTCGACTACGTGCTGACGGTCGCCGTGTCGGTGGCGTCCGGCGTCGACAACATCATCTCGGCGCTGCCGGTGCTCAACCCCTGGCGCGTCGAGTTGGCCGTCGGTTTCGTCATCCTCATCGTCGTCATCAATCTCCGCGGAGTGCGCGAGGCGTCGAGCGCGTTCGCGATCCCCACCTACATCTTCATCGGGTCGGTCGGAGTGATGATCGTCGTCGGCCTCTTCCAGATCGTGACCGGCAACCCACCGGTCGCCTCCAGCGCCCAGTACGGGATCGAGACGCAGAGCCTCACTCAGGCGGCCGTCATCCTGTTGGTGCTGCGCGCGTTCTCGAGCGGCTGTTCGGCCCTGACAGGCGTCGAGGCCGTCTCGAACGGCGTACAGGCGTTCCGCAAGCCCAAGGTGCGCAACGCCCAGACCACCCTCGCCATGATGGGCGGGATCGCGATCCTGCTCTTCGCGGGACTCACCGCGATCGCGCTCGTCTCCGGCGTCCACTACGCCGAGAACCCGTGCGACCTCATCGGCTTCGACTGCTCCAATCCGCAGCCGAGCCTGATGGCGCAGGTGTCGTCGGCGGTGTTCGGGATGAACTCGATTCCGTTCTTCATCATCCAGGCGGCGACGGCGGTCGTGCTGCTGCTCGCCGCCAACACGGCGTTCAACGGCTTCCCCCTGCTCGGGTCGGTGCTCGCGCGCGACGGCTATGCGCCGAAGGCGCTCAACACCCGCGGCGACCGCCTGGTGTACTCCAACGGCATGATCATCCTGGGCCTCGTCGCGATCGGCGTGCTGATCGTGTATCAGGCGAACCTCACGAACCTGATCCAGCTGTACATCATCGGCGTGTTCGTCTCGTTCACGATCGGCCAGATCGGCATGATCCGGCACTGGATCCGGGGGATCAAGGGCATCCGCGAGCTCCCGCCCGAAGCACGCCACGGAAGTTCGGCGCGCGCCGAGCTGTTCGGCCTGCGCAAGGGTCTCGTCATCAACTCCCTCGGCGCCACGATGACGGCATCCGTCCTCGTCATCGTGACCATCACGAAGTTCACGCACGGCGCGTGGCTCGTGTTCCTCGCGATCCCGATCCTGTCGTTCCTCATGGTCGGTGTGCACCGCTACTACCGAGACGTCGAGCACGAGATCGAGATGGACGACCAGACGCACTTCGGGTCGACGGGCGACGTCGCCCTCATCCTCGTCAACCGGCTGCAGAAGCCCGTCGTGAAGGCCGTCGACTACGCCCTCGCCGCCAAACACGACAAGACCTTCGCGGTCCACGTCTCGGTGACGAAGGAGGATGCGGCGGCGCTGGAGGCGGAGTGGCGCCAGCACCGCATGCCGATCCCCCTCAAGATCATCGAATCGCCGTACCGCATGTATGCGAGCCCGATCGCCGAGTTCGTCAGGAAGTACCGCGAAGAGCACGGGTCGTCGGTGGTCACCGTCTACCTGCCGCAGTACATCGTCGGCCACTGGTGGGAGTCGATCCTGCACAACCGCCGCGCCCGCCGCATCGCGCAGCAGCTCATGCTCGTGCACGGCGTCTCGATCACGCTGGTGCCCTGGCTGCTCGACTCGTCCGAGCTGATCTACGGACGCCGGTCGCGCGCGCTCCCGGGCGATGACCGCGCCGGACGCGTCACCGCACCGGAGGTCCATCGTGCCGGCCGCCGGGTCGTCCGCCCCGCCGGGCCGCCCGAGAAGGCGGACGCCCCCGACGCGTCGATCTCGACCAAGCCCTGACCCCGGCGCCGGGCGCCCGACCCGAACGAGCACCCGGCGCCGAGTGGCGGCATCCCGCGTAGCCTTGAGGGGTGAGTTCTGCCGCCCCCGCCCCCTCCCAGGCCGCGCCCCTGGACGCCGCCACCCTGCGCGCGGACTTCCCGCTCCTCGGCCAGCGCGTGAACGGCGAGCGCCTGGTCTACCTCGACTCGGGTGCGACGAGCCAGAAGCCGCGGGCTGTCATCGACGCCGAGGTCGACTTCCTCACGCGCGCGAACTCCGCCGTGCATCGCGGCGCGCACACCCTCGCCGCCGAGGCCACCGAGTTCTTCGAAGACGCCCGCTCGACGGTCGCCGGCTTCGTCGGCGCGCGCCCCGAGCAGCTGGTGTGGACGAGCGGCGCGACCGCCGGCCTCAACCTCGTCGCCTACGCGATCGGCAACGCGTCGGTCGGACGAGGCGCCCCCGCCAGCGCGCGCTTCGCGCTGAAGCCGGGCGACGAGATCGTCATCACCGAGACCGAGCACCACGCGAACCTCATCCCCTGGCAGGAGCTGGCCGCCCGCACCGGCGCGGTGCTGCGCCACATCCCCGTCCACGACGACGGCACGCTGGACATGGATGCTGCCGCCACCCTCATCGGCGAGCGCACGCGGATCGTCGCGTTCACGCACGTGTCGAACGTGCTCGGCATCGTGAACCCGGTCGCCGAGCTCGTCGCCCTGGCGCAGGCCGTCGGTGCGGTGACCGTGCTCGACGCGTGCCAGTCGGCGCCGCACCTGCCCCTCGACTTCCCCGCGCTCGGTGTCGACCTCGCGGTCTTCTCGGGGCACAAGATGCTGGGACCCTACGGCGTCGGAGGCCTCTACGGCCGCGCCGACGTGCTCGAGGCCCTGCCGCCGTTCCTCACGGGCGGCTCGATGATCACGACCGTCACCCTCGAGGAGGCGTCGTACCTGCCGCCACCGCAGCGCTTCGAGGCCGGCACGCAGCCGGTGTCGCAGGCGATCGGGCTCGCGGCCGCGGTGCGATACCTGAACGGCATCGGCATGGACGCCGTGCACGCGCACGAGAAGGCGCTCGAGGCGCGCATGGGCGACGGCCTGCGTGCGATCCCCGGCGTGCGGCTGCTCGGCGACGCGCCGGGCGCGGAGCGCGTGGGCCTCTGGGCGTTCGATGTCGACGGCGTGCACGCGCACGACGTGGGCCAGTTCCTCGACGCGCGGGGTGTGGCCGTGCGGGTCGGGCACCACTGCGCGCAGCCGCTGCATCGGCGCTTCGGCCTCACGGCCTCGGTGCGCGCGTCGTCGGCGCTGTACAACACCGCGGACGACGTCGACGTGTTCCTCGACGCGCTCTCGGGTGTGCGCGCGTTCTTCGGAGCCGGCGCATGAGCGGCCTTGAATCGCTCTACCAGGAGCTCATCCTCGACCATTCCAAGCGCCCGCACGGCAAGGGCCTCGGCGCCGAAGAGGGCCGGGTCGCCACGTCGTACCAGCGCAACCCCATCTGCGGCGACGAGATCACGCTCCGCGTGCGCCTCTCGGACGACGGCACCACCGTCGACGAGGTCACGTGGGACGGCGCCGGCTGCTCCATCTCGCAGGCGTCGGCGTCCATGCTCGCCGCGCTCATCGAGGAGGAGGGACGGATGCCGCGGGCCGAGGCATCCGCTCTCGTCGAAGGCTTCCGCGAGGCGCTGCGCTCACGTGGCGAGATCGCGCTGGATGAAGAGGTCTTCGGCGACGCCGCGGCCCTGTCGGGCGTCTCGAAGTTCACCGCGCGCGTCAAGTGCGCGATGCTCGCGTGGGTCGCCTTCGAGGACGCGACCGCCCGGGCGTGACTCAGTCGCCGCCGGCGACGGGGTGCGTGCGGTGCACCGTGATGTCGCCGTACCCGGCACGGGCGTAGAGCTCGACCGACGCCTCGCCCTCGACCGGGCCTGCGGCCGCCGAGAGCTCGTTGCGCACGACGCCGTGCTGGCTCGACGCGTCGAGCCACGCCGCCGTGCCCGAGCGGATGCCGAGATCCACCGCGCCGTAGGAGGCCTCGATCCGCGCCGTCCCCCCGTTGAGGTCGCCGATGCGCACCGGGCCGTAGGCGGACCGCACCGTGAGCGCGGGACCCGGGTCGCCCAGGTGCACGACGCCGCTCGACGTCGCGATGTCGGCGACGCCCGAGACCGAGCCGACGTCGATGCCGGCGTCGGATCCTTTGAGCCGCAGCGCCCCGTCGACGATGCCGATGCGCGCACGGCCGGACTTGATGTCGACGTCGGCATCGCCGCGCACATGCTCGACGCGCAGTTCGCCGTGTCCGAGACCGAGGTCGGCGCGACCGGTGCGCTCGAGGGTCGCGTCGCCGTAGTCCAGCGCGATGCGCGCGGTGCCGACCGCGCCCGCGACGCGGATCGAGCCGTACTTGAGCGCGAGCGAGACGTCAGAACCGGTGGGGATCCGCACCGACACGTCGACGGAGTCACCGGAGCCGAACAGGTTGAACCGCACCGGGCCGACGATGCGCAGGTCGGAGCCTGCCTGGGTCACGCGCACCGCCTCGGCCGCACTGCGGTCGCCGGCGCGGTGCGGGTTCGCCGGCGCGACGTCGACGGCGAGGTCGCGGCGGCGTTCGGCGACGACGTCGATGCGGCCCATCTGCAGCTCGATGCGCACGGCCGCCGGGCCCGACACCGGGAACGTGGGCATCAGCGCACCCAGCCGGTGTAGGCGGAGCTCGAACCCCGAGCCGCGGCGGGTGCGGGTTCGACGGCCGCAGCGACGGCCCGCACCAGCCACGTGTTGAGCGAGAGCCCCTCGGCGGTCGCGGCCGCCTCGGCGCGCGCCTTGAGCGAGTCGGGCAGGCGCAGGGTGGTGCGTGCGGTGGCGTCATCGGGATCATCGGATGCCGCGGCCGCGAGCACGACGGGACCGCTGGGGTTCGCGGCGACCTCGGTCGCGGGCTCGGCCCGCGGCCGTGCGACGACGAAGTCGACGTCGCGCCCGCGCAGGCGCACGTCGACGGACCCTGGCGCGAGCTCCCGCGTGATCTCGCCCGCCGCCTCGGACAGCGCCTCGAGGATCACGAGCCGCACTGCGGGCTCGAGCGCCGCCGCGAGACGCGCCGCGATTTCGGAGTCATCGGGACTCGCGGCGGCGGCGAGTTGGCGCTGGAGCTCCTCGACATGGGTCGCGATCTGCATGACGTCAGAGTGACATCAGTGTGGTGTCATGTCAACGCCGCGTCAGGGACCCGTGAGCGTCGGGCGCGACGGCGTTCGTATTCCGTGAGGACGGCGGCTGCAGCATCCGTCCCGGAGTTGCATCGAATCCGCACCTGAACCGCACCCTCCAGGAGACCCTGTGCTCGATGTCATCTACCTCGCCCTGACCCTCGCGCTGTTCGCGCTCGTCGGACTCGTCGCCAAGGCGGTGGAGAAGCTGGGCCCACGCGCCCGAGGCTCCGCCCGGCGCGAAGCGACGAGCGGAGAGGCGTGGGGATGATCGTCTTCTCACTCGTCGGCGCGGCCCTCGGCCTCGCCGCGATCGTCTACCTCGTCGTCGCGCTCGTGAAGCCGGAGAAGTTCTGATGGACGCCGCCACCGTGTGGACCGGCGTCCTCCAGATCGCCACGGTCCTCCTGATCCTCGCGCTCCTCTACCGGCCGCTGGGCGACTGGATCGCCCGCGTCTACACCGCAGACAGGGACTGGCGCGTCGAGCGCGGCATGTACCGGCTTGTCGGCGTCGATCCGAAGTCCGAGCAGACGTGGCAGGCCTACCTGCGCGGCGTGCTCGCGTTCTCCGCCGTCGGCGTGCTCTTCGTCTACGCGCTGCAGCGCTTCCAGGCCGTGCTGCCGTACTCGCTGGGCCTCCCCGCCGTGCCGGAGGGCCTCGCGTTCAACACCGCGGTGTCGTTCGTGACCAACACGAACTGGCAGTCCTACTCCCCCGAGCTGACGATGGGCTACACCGTGCAGCTCGCGGGCCTGGCCGTGCAGAACTTCGTGTCGGCGGCCGTCGGCATCGCCGTCGCCGTCGCGCTCGTCCGTGGTTTCGCGCGGCGCGGGTCCGCGACGATCGGCAACTTCTGGGTCGACCTCACGCGTGGGATCACGCGGCTGCTGCTGCCGCTCGCCGTCGTCTCGGCGATCGCGCTGGTGGTCGCGGGCGTGGTGCAGAACGTCAACGGGTTCGTCGACGTCGGCACCGTCGCGGGCGGCACGCAGTCGATCCCGGGCGGGCCGGTCGCCTCGCAGGAGGCCATCAAGCTCCTCGGCACGAACGGCGGCGGCTTCTTCAACGCCAACTCGGCGCACCCGTTCGAGAACCCGACGCCGTGGTCGAACGTGCTCGAGATCCTGCTGATCCTCGCGATCCCCGTCGCGCTGCCGCGGGCGTTCGGTCGATTGGTGAACGACGACCGTCAGGGTTACGCGATCCTCGCCGTCATGAGCACGATCGCCGTCGTGTCGATCACGGCGGTGACGTGGCTCGAGTCGCTCGGGCTCGGCACCGCGCCGCAGCTCGCCGGCGCCGCGATGGAGGGCAAGGAGGTGCGCTACGGCATCTGGGGCTCGACGCTCTTCGCCGGAGCGACCACCCTCACCTCGACCGGCGCGGTGAACTCGATGCACGACTCGTACACCGCGCTCGGCGGCATGATCCCGATGATCAACATGATGCTCGGCGAGGTCGCCCCCGGCGGCGTCGGGTCGGGCCTCTACGGCATGCTCGTGCTGGCCGTCATCGCGGTGTTCGTCGGCGGGCTCCTCGTCGGGCGCACGCCCGAGTACCTCGGCAAGAAGATCGGGCCGACAGAGGTCAAGCTCGCGAGCCTGTACATCCTCGTGACGCCCGCGCTTGTGCTCGCGGGCACGGCGCTGAGCTTCGGCATCCCGGCGATCCGGTCCGACATGGAGTCGACCTCGATCTGGAACCCCGGCGTCCACGGCCTCGGCGAGGTGCTCTACGCGTTCACCTCGGCGGCCAACAACAACGGTTCGGCGTTCGCGGGGCTCACCGCGAACACCCCGTGGCTCAACACGGCGCTCGGCGTCGCGATGCTGCTCGGACGGTTCCTGCCGATCGTGCTGGTGCTCGCCCTGGCCGGCTCGCTCGCCGCCCAGACGCCGGTGCCCTCGACGGCCGGCACCCTCCCCACCCATCGCCCGCAGTTCGTCGGCCTCCTCGCCGTCGTCGCGGTCGTCATCACCGCACTCACCTACTTCCCCGTTCTCACGCTGGGTCCCCTGGCGGAAGGGCTCGTCTGACATGCCTACTGACGTTTCGTCTCGCTTCGCTCGCTCAACGACAGGGGAGGTGGAATCCACGGCGCATCCCATCGCGGGCACCGTCTCGCCGAAGCCGCCGAAGCCGTCCTCCCGGGCGTTCAGTGCGGCCCAGCTGTGGGCGGCCGTGCCCGGCGCGCTGCGCAAGCTCGACCCCGCGGCGCTGTGGCGCAACCCCGTCATGTTCCTGGTGTGGGTGGGCGCCGCCCTCACCACGGCGATCGCGATCGCCGAGCCGTTCCTGGGCGGCCCCGAGCAGTCCGGCGGCACTGCGGTGCCCTTCGGCTTCACGTGGGGCATCGCCGTGTGGCTGTGGCTCACCGTGCTCTTCGCGAACCTCGCGGAGTCGGTGGCCGAAGGCCGCGGCAAGGCTCAGGCCGCGTCGCTGCGAAAGACCCGCACGTCGACCATGGCGCGTCGCGTCACCGCCTACGACGGGACAACGGATGCTGCGGCAGACCGCGCCGAGACGGTCGAGGTCTCCTCGTCCGACCTGAAGCTCGGTGATGTCGTCATCGTGTCGGCCGGCGAGCTGATCCCGGGCGACGGCGACATCGTCGCGGGCATCGCGACCGTCGACGAGTCGGCGATCACGGGCGAATCTGCGCCGGTCGTGCGCGAGTCGGGCGGCGACCGCTCGGCCGTCACCGGCGGCACCCGCGTGCTGTCGGACCGCATCGTCGTGCGCATCACGTCGAAGCCGGGCGAGACGTTCGTCGACCGCATGATCGCGCTCGTCGAGGGCGCCGCGCGGCAGAAGACACCCAACGAGATCGCACTGAACATCCTGCTCGCGAGCCTGTCGATCGTCTTCGTGATCGTGGTGCTGACTCTCAACCCGATCGCGTCCTACGCCGCGTCGCCCGTGAGCATCCCGGTGCTGATCGCGCTGCTGGTGTGCCTCATCCCGACGACGATCGGGGCGCTGCTCTCGGCCATCGGCATCGCCGGCATGGACCGCCTGGTGCAGCGCAATGTGCTGGCGATGTCGGGCCGCGCCGTCGAGGCCGCGGGCGATGTCACGACGCTGCTCCTCGACAAGACGGGCACCATCACGTACGGCAACCGCCGCGCCTCGGACTTCGTCGCGATGCCGGGCGTCGGCGAGGACGAGCTCGCACGGGCAGCCGCGCTCTCGTCGCTCGCCGACCCCACGCCCGAGGGCGTCTCGGTGGTCGAGCTGGCCGCGGTGCGCAGCATCCATGTCTCTGAACCCGCCGGCTCCACCGTCGTCCCCTTCACCGCCCAGACCCGCATGAGCGGCGTCGACCTCGCGGACGGCACGCAGGTGCGCAAGGGCGCCGGCTCTGCCGTGATCGCGTGGCTCGCAGCATCCGGATCCGACGTCCCGACCGCGGCGCGCACCCAGCTGACGAGCGAGACCGACGCCATCGCGCAGTCGGGCGGCACGCCGCTCGTCGTCGCCGAGCTCGATCCCTCCGGCGCGGGCCGGGTGCTCGGGGTGATCCACCTCAAGGACATCGTCAAGGACGGCCTGCGCGAGCGGTTCGACGAGCTGCGGTCGATGGGCATCCGCACGGTCATGATCACGGGCGACAACCCCCTGACGGCCGCGGCCATCGCGAAGGAGGCGGGCGTCGACGACTACCTCGCCGAGGCGACGCCGGAGGACAAGCTCGCACTGATCCGCGCGGAGCAGGAGGGCGGCAACCTCGTCGCGATGACCGGCGACGGCACCAACGACGCCCCCGCGCTCGCGCAGGCCGACGTCGGCGTCGCGATGAACACCGGCACCTCCGCCGCGAAGGAGGCCGGCAACATGGTCGACCTCGATTCCGACCCGACGAAGCTCATCGACATCGTGCGCATCGGCAAGCAGCTGCTGATCACGCGCGGCGCCCTCACCACCTTCTCGCTGGCCAACGACATCGCGAAGTACTTCGCGATCATCCCGGCGATGTTCATGGGGGTGTTCCCCGGCCTCGCGGCGCTCAACGTCATGCAGCTCTCGTCGCCGGCCTCGGCCGTCACGAGCGCGATCATCTTCAACGCCGTGATCATCGTGATCCTCATCCCGCTGGCGCTGCGGGGCGTGAAGTACCGCCCCGCGAGCGCCTCGCAGATCCTCAGCCGAAACCTGCTCGTCTACGGGCTCGGCGGCGTGATCGCCCCCTTCATCGGCATCAAGCTCATCGACCTCGTCGTGAGCCTCATCCCGGGCTTCTGACCCGTTAGGAGAGTCTTCGTGTCCACTCGCACCACCGTCCGCACGACCGGCGTCGCCGTCCGTGCGATGCTCGTCTTCACCCTCGTGCTCGGCGTCGGCTACACCCTGCTCGTCACCGGCATCAGTCAGCTCGTCCTGCCGTGGCAGGCCAACGGCTCGCTCGTGCAGAACTCTGCGGGCGACACCGTCGGGTCGGCGCTCATCGGGCAGTCCTTCGCGGATGCCTCGGGCGCGGCGCTTCCGCAGTACTTCCAGTCGCGTCCCTCCGCCGCCGGCGACGGGTACGACGGCGGGGCGTCGAGCGGCTCCAACCTCGGCCCGGAGAACCCCGACCTCGTCTCCGCCATCGAGTCACGGAAGGCGGCCGTCGCGGAGCTCGAGGGCGTCGACCCGTCGCAGGTGCCCGCCGACGCGGTGACCGCGTCGGGCTCGGGCCTGGATCCCCACATCAGCCCGGCGTACGCGCTGCTCCAGGTGCGTCGCGTCGCGGCGGCCCGCGGGCTCACCGAGTCCGAGGTGCGGTCTCTGGTCGAGGCGCACGTCGAGCAGCGCGACCTCGGCTACCTCGGCGAGCCGCGGGTGAACGTCGTCGAGCTGAACCTCGCCCTCGACGCCCTGGGCCGGTGACCGTGCGCCCCGCGTTCGGATTCCGTGAGGACGGCGGTCGCGGCATCCGTCGCGGGTCATAGGGTGAGCACGTGAAGCGCGGCAAGCTGCGGGTGCTGCTCGGCGCGGCGCCTGGCGTCGGCAAGACGTACGAGATGCTCGAAGAGGGCCGTCGCCTCGCCGAGGACGGGCGCGACGTCGTGATCGCGGTCGTCGAGACGCACGGGCGCGCGGCCACCGCCGCGCTCTTGGACGGACTGCCCGTCGTGCCCCGCACACTGGTGTCGCACCGCGGCGTCGAGCTCAGCGACATGGACCTCGAGGGGGTCCTCGAACGCAGCCCCGAGATCGCCCTCGTCGACGAGCTCGCCCACACCAACGCGCCGGGCCTGCGGCATTCCAAGCGCTGGCAGGACGTGGCCGATCTGCTCGACGCGGGCATCGACGTCATCACGACGGTCAACGTGCAGCACATCGAATCGCTCGGCGGAGTGGTCGAGCAGATCACGGGCGTCGCGCAGCGCGAGACGGTTCCGGATGCGGTGGTGCGCGCCGCCGACCAGGTCGAGGTGGTCGACCTCTCGCCGCAGTCGCTGCGCGATCGCCTCTCCGCAGGGCTCGTCTACCCCGCCGAGCGGATCGACGCGGCCCTGTCGAACTACTTCCGGCTCGGCAACCTCACGGCCCTGCGCGAACTCGCGCTGCTGTGGCTGGCCGACGAAGTCGACAGTGCCCTCAAGACCTACCGCGCGGAGCATGGCATCGAGGGTGCGTGGCAGGCGCGCGAGCGCGTGGTCATCGCGCTCACCGGCGGCTCCGAGGGCGAGACGCTGCTGCGTCGCGGCGCGCGCATCGCGGCACGGTCGGCGGGCGGCGAGCTGCTCGCGGTGCACGTGTCGAGCCAGGACGGCCTGCGCTCGGGCGACCCGGGAGCCCTCGCGGCGCAGCGGACGCTCGTCGAGTCGCTCGGCGGCACGTACCACCAGGTGGTCGGCGACGACATCCCGCGCGCGCTCGTCGAGTTCGCGCGCTCGGTGAACGCGACGCAGCTCGTGATCGGCGTGAGCCGGCGCGGCCGCCTCGCGACCCTCTTCACCGGCCCGGGCATCGGGGCGACGGTCATCCGGGAGTCCGGCGACATCGACGTGCACATCGTCACGCACGACGCGGCGGGTGACCGGTTCCCGCTGCCACGCGTTACCGGCGGTGCCCTGAGTGTGCGCCGCCGCGTGCTCGGGTTCGCGCTCGCGCTCATCGGCGGCCCGCTCCTCACGTGGCTGCTGGTGTCGCTGCGCAGTGAGGACACGATCACCAGCGACGTGCTCGCGTACCAGCTGCTCGTGGTGCTGGTCTCGCTCGTCGGCGGCATCTGGCCCGCGGTCTTCGCGGCGGTGATGTCGGGCTTCACCCTGAACTACTTCTTCGTCGCGCCCTACTACACGGTGTCGGTCGCGGATCCGCGGAACGTCTGGGCGCTCATCCTCTACGTCGTGATCGCCGTGCTCGTGAGCTTCATCGTCGACCGCGCGGCACGGGCGGCGCGGTCCGCCCGGCGCGCCGAGGCGGAGGCCGAGCTGCTCGCGAACGTCGCGGGCAGCGTGCTGCGCGGCGAGTCCGCGGTGCCCGCGCTGATCAGCCGCACGCGCGAGTCGCTCGGGCTGGCCGGCGTGCGCCTGGTCGACGCCGACGGCTCCGTCGTCGCGACCGACGGCGAGCCCGTGCGCGACGGCCGCTACGAGGCCGTGACGGTCGCGCGCCGCAACGGGGGTCCGCCCGCGATGCTCGAACTGCACGGCCACGTGCTCGACGCCTCCGAGCGCCGGCTCATCGACGCCGTCGCCGCCCAGCTCTCGGCGGCCCTCGAGCACACCGACCTCACCGCCACGGCGCGGCAGGCCGGAGCTCTTGCCGAGACGGACCAGGTGCGCAGCGCGCTGCTGTCGGCCGTGAGCCACGACCTCCGCCGCCCGCTCGCCGCCGCGGTCGCCGCCGTCGGCGGGCTCCGCGCCGCGGGGCCTCACCTCTCGCCCGAGGACCGGGCCGAACTTCTCGCGACGGCGGATGAGTCGCTCACGACGCTGTCGGTGCTCGTCACCGACCTGCTGGACGTCAGCCGCGTACAGGCGGGGGTGCTCGCAGTGTCGCTGCAACCCGTCGACAGCGCGGGCGTCGTGCTGGCCGCGCTCGACGAGCTCGGCGCCGGCCCCGACCGGTTCGAGCTCGCGCTCGACCCCGACCTGCCGCTCGTCGAGGCCGACCCGGTGCTGCTGCAGCGGGTGCTCGTGAACGTGCTCGCGAACGCCGCGCGCCACAGCCCGGCGGGATCGCACGTGCGCGTCGCGACGAGCCGCCTCGGCCGCACCGCCGAGATCCGCGTGGTGGACCACGGCACCGGGGTGTCGCCGGAGCGGCGCGACGACATGTTCGTCCCGTTCCAGCGGCTCGGCGACACCGACAACACCGCGGGCCTGGGCCTCGGGCTCGCCCTGTCGAAGGGGTTCACCGAGGGCATGGGCGGTACGCTCGCCCCCGAGGACACCCCCGGAGGAGGCTTGACGATGGTCATCGCGCTGCCGGTCGCGGACGCGATCCTCGCCGACGAGGGGTCGCTGCCGTGAAGGTCCTGATCGCCGACGACGATCCGCAGCTCGTCCGCGCGCTGCGGATCACGCTGGCCGCGCACGGCTACGAGGTCGTCGCCGCTCCCGACGGCGCGGCGGCGGTGGCCCTCGCCGCCAAGGAGCATCCCGACATCGTGATGGTGGACCTCGGGATGCCGCGCCTCGACGGCGTGCAGGTGATCGAGGCGCTGCGGGGCTGGACGACGGCCCCGATCATCGTGGTCTCGGGCCGCACCGGCTCCGCCGACAAGGTCGAGTCGCTGGACGCCGGCGCCGACGACTACGTCACCAAGCCGTTCCAGATCGACGAGCTGCTCGCACGACTGCGGGCACTGTCACGACGCGTGACCGCAGCATCCGGTGTCCCCGTCGTCACGTTCGGGGACGTCGTGGTGGATCTCTCGACCAAGACGGTGACGCGCTCCGGCGAGCGCGTGCACCTCACGCCGACGGAGTGGAAGATCCTCGAGTTCCTGGCACGCAACCCCGGCTCGCTCGTGACACGGCAGGCGCTCCTCAAGGACATCTGGGGCACCGAGCAGGTGGCCGACACCGGCTACCTGCGGCTGTACATGTCGCAGCTGCGCAAGAAGCTCGAGTCCGATCCGGGCAACCCCGCGCACCTGCTGACCGAGTCGGGCATGGGCTACCGCCTCCTCGCCGACGCCGCCTGACCCCCGGGCTGCGCCGTTTCCGCCGCGCAACCGCTGCAGTTTCCTGCGACTGCTGCGTCGCACGACACCGCGGTTGCAGGAAAGTGCAGCAGTTGCCGCTCCTCCCCAGTCCGGCGCGACGAACGTGGACCCACCGATCGGACCACCTGCGGCTCGGCCGGCGTCGTGGTGCCGCCACCGTGGAGGGATGTGGATCCACGAGCCGCCGCTCCGGACGGTGTTCCGCCGGCGCGAGAACGACGGTGAACCGGTCAACGATCGACGGCTCCGCGCACGGATCGCCGACGGCGAGATCGTCCGGATCGCTCCGGGCGTGTACGTGGCACGTGCTGCCTGGGAGCGGCTGACACCGATGGCTCGCCACGCCCAACGCGTGTGGGAGGCCGGCGCTCGGGTCAGATCCGAGCTCGTCGTTTCTCACCACGCCGCAGCGGCACTCCACGGCATCGACCTCATCGGAGCATGGCCGGGTCGGATCGATGTCAGTATCAAGCTCGGGTCCGGAGGTCGCTCGAGTGGGGAATTCCGCCGACGCGGGCGGCAGACGACGGATATCGACACCGTGCCGTGGCAGCGCCACGCCGTGACGACTCCGCTGCAGACTGCCATCGATCTCATGGCCTGCTCGCGATTCCTCGACGGCGTGGTGGCGGCCGATCAGGTCCTCTGGGCCAAGCGGACGAAGGGGCCGCTTGTCGAGGCATCCGTCCTTCTCGATCGCACCGCAGGCATGACCGGGCGCGGGTCCGCCCGCGTCGCGCGTGCGGCGGAGTTCGCCACGAGCCTCGCTGACAGCGTTCGCGAGTCGCAGAGCCGTGTGCTGATCTCGACGATGGGGTTTCCGGCCCCCGAGCTGCAGGCGAGATTCGTGCTCGCTGACGGTCGGGACGCGTTCACAGACTTCTTCTGGCCACGGAATCGCCATATCGGCGAGTTCGACGGTGCCGGAAAGTACTGTGACCCTGCGCTCCTGAACGGGCGCACACCGGAGGAGGCGCTCCTCGCCGAGAAGGACCGTGAGGACGAGCTGCGCCGGCAGGTTGATGCCTTCTCGCGGTGGCGCCTTCCGGCTCTTCGGTCGCCGCGCATGCTCTACGACATCCTCCACAGCGCCGGTCTGCCGAGTTCACGGCCCCGCCCCGGACGGTGAAGCGCTTGAGTGCGTCCAACCGCTGCAGTTTCCTGCGACTGCTGTGACGGACGACGCAGCGGTTGCTGGAAAGTGCAGCACTTGCGCGACGACGCGTCGCCGCGGTGCGCCTGGATGGCGGGGTCGGCGGCTACCCGAGGCCCTGGCGCTCCTCGGCGGCGGACGGCACCGCGTCGCCCGCCACGGGCTTCGAGGACAGGCCCACCGAACCCGAACCGGGGTCCTTCGACAGCGCGGCGGCCACCGCGACCGACTCGTCGACGTCGGGGTACTGGGGGCGCAGCTGCACGGGAGTGCGGCGGCGCTGCTCGCGCTTCGCCTTCGCGGCGGCGGCCCAGAGGTTGAGCGCCTCCACGAAGATCGCGAACGCCATCGGGCCGTAGATGAACGCCTTGTCGATGTGGAATCCGAAGCCCTCGGCGATGAGGAACACACCGATCAGCAGCAGGAACGACAGGGCCAGCATCTTCACCGTGGGGTGCTTGTTGACGAACGCGAAGATGAAGCGCGACGCGAAGAGCATGATGCCGAACGACAGCACGACGACGGTGATGATGATGACGAGGTTCGTGGTCATGCCGACCGCGGTGATCACCGAGTCGAGCGAGAACACCAGGTCGAGGACCAGGATCTGCGCGATCACCGACCCGAAGGTCACGGCCTTGCGGCCGCCGCCGCCGTGCTCCTCCTCGGAGCCCTCGAGCTTGTGGTGGATCTCGGTCACGGCCTTGTAGACGAGGAAAAGTCCACCGGCGATGAGGATGATGTCCTTCCACGAGAAGCCCATCTCGCCGATGAAGAACACCTCCTCCTTGAGCGTGATGATCCAGCCCGCGAACAGCACGAGCACGACGCGCATCAGCATCGCCAGCGTGAGGCCGAGATTGCGCGCCTTGGCCTGCTGCTCCTTGGGGAGCTTGGACGCGAGGATCGAGATGAAGATCACGTTGTCGACGCCGAGCACGACCTCGAGGACGAACAGCGTCAGGAACACGGCGATCAGATCGGGCGTGAAAGCGAAGGAGAAGTCCACGTCGCCATCGTATGAGGCGGCGGTGAACGAGCCGCGACCTCTCGGCGCGCGGCGCTCCCGTGCGGCAGGATGATCTCGCACCCTCGTCTCGCCGCGAGGGGGACGGGAGTCGAGGCCGCACATGGGCACGGTGCTCTGGTACACGATCCCGATCGCGCTGGCGATCGCGCTGAGCGTGTTCCCCATCGTCTCCGTGCTGGTGCTGCTGCTCGCCCCCGATCCGATGCGGCGCAGCGTGCTGTTCACCGGCGGGTGGTTCGGGGGCCTGCTCGTCCTCGTCGCCGCGTTCACCATCGGCGCGGCCCTCGTCCCCGACGCGGCGCGGGGTCCGTTCCCGCCGTGGACGCATGTCGCCGAGATCGCGATCGGCGTCGTTCTGATCGTGATGACGCTGGTCATCGGCCGGCGGGCCCGACGGTCCGACTCGGCGAAGACCCTCGACCTCCAAGGCCTCACGACCCGGATGACGGGACCGCGCGCGTTCGCATTCGGCGTCATGATGAACGTCCGGCCGAAGAACATCGTCCTCACGATCGCCGGCGGCCTCGCGATCGGAGCCGCCGCACTCGATCTCGTCGCGACCTCGACGATCGTCGTGATCTTCACGGTCGTGGCAGCGTCCACCGTCGTCGGCCTGGTCGTCGTGTACACCGTCGGCAGAACCCGGGTGCGCCCGGGGCTCGACCGTCTGCGCGTCTTCCTCGTCGATCACGCGTCGATGGTGCTGCAGATCTTCGGCGTCCTCGTGGGCGTGCTGCTGATCGTCATCGGAACCGTGCGGCTGATCGGCATGTGAAAGAGAGAAGACGGATGCCGCTGCATCCGTCTTCTCTCACCCCTCGGGCGCGCCCTCAGTCGAGGATCTCCCCGAGACGTGCCGCGAAGCCGGCGGGGTCGCCGGGATACCCCGGCTGATCCGCGAAGCCGCCGTGGTGGCTCGGGAAGTCGGTGACCGGCCGGTCGAGCACCGCGGCGACTCCGCGGGCGCCGCGCGCGGGCAGCGTGTCGCCGGACTCCACCCCCGCCGCGATCACGAGCCGGTCGCCCAGCGCCCGGAGCCGGTCGGCGTCGACGCGGTAGACGATCGTCGCCGGCATGTTCCGCAGCAGCGGGTTCGTGCGGGTGCCGTCGTCGTCCGCCGACATGCCGAACATCGCGGGGTCGGGCGCGGGCTGATCGAGGTAGTCGTCCGGCACCGGGCCGTCGAGCATGACGAACGGGATGAAGGTCGCCATCGCGGCGCCGTCGCCCTTCTCGGCGTACGTGCGCTTCATGTGGTCGACCACCGTGAGCACCGCCTCCCGGTCGGGGAGCACGTTGGCGAGCGGCGGCTCGTGCACGACGGCGATGCGCACGTCCTCAGGGTGGGCCGTGACCAGCTCGAGCAGGTTCACCGCCCCGCCACTGGTGCCGAACGCGTCGACGGGCCCGCAGTCCAGTGCCGCGATCACGCGATGCAGGTCCGACGCATGCTGCTCGACCGTGATGTCGGCCGTGCCCACCGGGTTGCGCCCGGCCCCGCGCGGGTCATAGGTCACCACGGGGCGATCCGCGAACTGCCCGGCGAGCTGCGCCAGTCCGCCGGCGTCCATCGGCGCCGCGAAGAGGAACAGGGCCGGCCTCTCGGCGGTGGCCGCCGCCAGGTCCCCGTGGATGTCGTACGTGATCGCGTCGTCGCCCTCACCCACGACGTGGGTGGTGACGGTCCGCTCGACGGTGTTCTCGGTCATCTCGGCTGTTCCTCCGACTCAGACCTGGGCCAAGACGCCCTCGAGGCGGCCGTAGCTGGCTTCCATGCCGTCGGTCATGCCGGTGGCGAGGACGATGTCGCGCGTCTCCTTGTCGGGGTACTCGATGAGGAGCGTGATGAGGGTGGCGCCGTCCTCCTCGTAGAGGTTCAGGTCGTTGAGCGTCGAGGGGAACTCGGTTCCGGTCATGTGCTCGGTGGTGACCGCGCGGCGCGGCGCCTCGGAGAGGAGGGTCTCGCCGTCGAAGCCGAAGGTCTCGCCTTCGGTCCCTTCGAGCGGCTCCCACTGGTACTGGTACTTCCCGCCCACGGACGGGTCGATCTCGCACACGGACATCCGCCAGCCGTCGGGGCCGAGCAGCCACTGCTGCATGAGCTCGGGCTCCTGGTGCGCCCGCCACACGAGGTCGACCGGCCCCTCGATGAGCCGCGTGATGCGCACGTGGGTGTCGTCGAGGATCTCGGTCTGCGTGCCCTTGCCGGCCGAGTAGGCGCGCAGCCCCTCGAGCACACGATCGAGCTGGTTGATCGCCATCGTCGAGCCCTCGACGGCGCCCATCGCGACAACCTTCTCGAGCGCCTCGACGGAGTCGAAGTACGTGGTGTTGACCAGCCGCGACCCGGTCGGCGTCTGGGTGAACGCGAACACCATGCGCGAGGTCGGCATCTCGGCCAGCACCGTGCCCTCGGCGTCGGCGAACGAGTCGAGCGCGGTGAACGTGCGGGGTCCGTCGATCTCGAGGAACTCCCAGACCCCGTGGTACTCCTCCCCCTTCGGACTCGTCATGTGGTACCTGGCGCGGCCGCCGGCGGTGAGGTCGAACTCCGTGAAGGTGGCGGGGTACCCGGGAGGGCCCCAGAACCGCTCGAGCTGTCGCGGTTCGGTGAAGGCCTCCCACAGCCGCTCCACCGGAGCGGCGAAGTCGGCCGTGAGCGTCATCGTGAGCGCTTCGGGATCGGTGGTGACGTCGGTGACGGGCATCGTCATTCTCCTTCGTTCCTGCGGTGATCGTTCTTCGGTTCTTCGGTGGTGCCTGGCGTGCCGGCGGGTTCGGCGAGCAGCGCATCGAGCCGGCCGATGCGTGCGCGCCACAGTTCCTCGTAGCGGGCGAGCAGCGCGCGGGCGCGGGCGATCATCTCGGGGTCCGCCCGGACGAGGCGCTCACGGCCTTCGGCGCGCTTGACGATGAGGCCTGCGGCCTCGAGCACGGTGACGTGCTTCTGCACCGCCGCGAACGACATGTCGTACTCGCGAGCGAGCGTCGATACGGAGTACTCGGCCGAGAGCGTCCGACGCAGGATGTCGCGCCGGGTCGCCGCCGCCAGTGCGTGGAACACACGGTCGATCTCGTCATCGCTGAGCTCAATTCCTACAACCATTTGGTTGTACGTTAGCCCTGGCCGCGGCATCCGTCAACCCCTTTTCCGGTGACGGATGCTGCAGCCGCCGCGATCCGTCACCCCATCGCGGGCCGAACTAGACTGTTCAGGTCCGGCATCCCCGAATTTCTGGAGCTGAGCCGCGTGACCACCCCCGCTTCGACCTCTGTCGCCGACACCGTCGAGAACGCCACCGCCACGCCCGAGAAGGAGCAGCCGTACGCGGCGCTCGGTCTCAAGCCCGACGAGTACGAGAAGATCCGCGAGATCCTCGGCCGCCGCCCCACGTCGGGCGAGCTGGCGATGTACTCCGTCATGTGGTCGGAGCACTGCTCCTACAAGTCGTCGAAGATCTATCTCCGCAAGTTCGGCGAGAAGGTCTCGGACGAGATGAAGGAACGGCTCATGGTCGGCATGGGCCAGAACGCCGGCGTCGTCGACATCGGCGAGGGCTGGGCGGTGACCTTCAAGGTCGAGTCGCACAACCACCCGAGCTACATCGAGCCGTTCCAGGGCGCCGCGACCGGCGTCGGCGGCATCGTGCGCGACATCATCTCGATGGGCGCACGCCCGGTCGCCGTCATGGACCAGCTGCGGTTCGGCGCGATCGACAACCCCGACACCGCGCGCGTCGTGCACGGCGTGGTGAGCGGCATCTCGTTCTACGGCAACTGCCTCGGGCTGCCGAACATCGGCGGCGAGACCGTCTTCGACGCGGTGTACCAGGGCAACCCGCTCGTCAACGCCCTCGCGGTGGGCGTGCTCCGCCATGAGGACCTCAAGCTCGCCAACGCCACCGGCGCCGGCAACAAGGTCGTCCTTTTCGGTGCCCGCACCGGCGGCGACGGCATCGGCGGCGCATCGATCCTCGCGTCCGACACGTTCGCCGACGGCGGCCCGACCAAGCGCCCCGCGGTGCAGGTCGGCGACCCGTTCGCCGAGAAGGTGCTCATCGAGTGCTGCCTCGAGCTCTACCGTGACGAGCTCGTCGAGGCCATCCAGGACCTCGGCGCCGCCGGCATCTCGTGCGCGACCTCCGAGCTCGCCGCGAACGGCGGCTCGGGCATGCGCGTCGACCTCGAGAAGGTGCTGCTGCGCGACCCCACGCTCACGCCGGAGGAGATCCTCATGAGCGAGAGCCAGGAGCGCATGATGGCGATCGTCGCGCCCGAGAAGCTCGACGCGTTCCTCGAGGTCGTCGGCAAATGGGACGTCGAGACGAGCGTCCTCGGCGAGGTGACCGGAGACGGCCGCCTGCAGATCTTCTGGCACGGCGAGCAGATCGTCGACGTCGACCCCTCGACCGTCGCGGTCGACGGCCCGGTCTACGAGCGCCCCGTGGCCTACCCCACGTGGATCGACGCGCTGCGTGAGGACTCGGCATCCGCTCTCCCGCGTCCGACCGACGCCGAGACGCTGCGCGAGCAGTTCACGAAGCTCGTCGCGAGCCCGAACCTCGCCGACACGTCGTGGATCACGAACCAGTACGACTACTACGTCATGGGCAACACGGCGCTGTCGTTCCCCGACGACGCCGGCATGATCCGCGTCGACGAGCACTCCGGCCTCGGCTTCGCGATCGCCACCGACTGCAACGGCCGCTACTGCCAGCTCGACCCGTACCAGGGCGCGAAGCTGGCGCTGGCCGAGGCGTACCGCAACGTCGCCGTCACCGGCGCCGAGCCGACCGCCGTCACCGACTGCCTCAACTTCGGCTCACCCGAGAACCCCGAGGTCATGTGGCAGTTCTCGCAGACCGTCGACGGCTTGTCGGACGCCTGCCTCGAGCTGGGCGTCCCCGTCACCGGCGGCAACGTGTCGTTCTACAACCAGACGGGCGACCAGCCGATCTTCCCGACGCCCGTCGTCGGCGTGCTGGGAATCATCGACGACGTCGCGCGCCGCATCCCGTCGGGCTGGCAGGACGCGGGCGAGAACATCTACCTGCTCGGCGTGACCTCGACCGAGCTGTCGGGTTCGCAGTGGGCCGGCACGATCCACGACCACCTCGGTGGTCGCCCGCCGGCGGTCGACCTCGCGCAGGAGAAGAAGCTCGCCGAGCTCATCCACGCCGGCTCGCAGCAGTCGCTCATCTCGTCGGCGCACGACCTCTCGTCGGGCGGCCTCGCACAGGCCCTCGCCGAGGCCACCATGCGCTTCGGCGTCGGCGCGCGCGTCTGGCTGAACGAGATCATGGAGCGCGACGGAGTGGATGCTGCCACCGCCCTGTTCTCGGAGTCCACGGGTCGCGTCATCGTCTCGGTCCCCCGCGAGGACGACGTGAAGTTCCGTGGTCTGTGCGAAGGCCGGGGCTACCCTGTGCTGCGCATCGGCGTGACCGACGCGGCCGCGGACGGCGACGAGCCCGCGCTCGAGGTGCAGGGTCTGTTCACGGTCCCGCTCGCGGAGCTGCGGGGCCTCTCGACCTCGACGCTGCCCGCCGCCTTCGGCCCGATCATCACCGAGCACACCGCCTGATCCGCGGTCGACACGAACAATAGGATGGGTCGCATGGCGGCGGAAGACGACGAGTACAGCGGTTTCAACGACACCCGGCAGCGGCGCGTCAAGATCATCGCGTGGGTGACGATCGTCGCCCTGATCCTCGTCGGCGGCGGCGCCACCGTCTTCGCCCTCCTCTTCGGCTGAGGTCGCGGCGGGTGGCCGAGGTGTCAGCAGACTCCCGGCGACAACCGCGCTATATCGCGTTTATCATGGCAGGGTGGAGCCCATCCTCCTCATCGTCTCGAGCTGGTGGTGGATCGGTCCGGCGGCCGTGGGCGCCGGGGCGGCCACCTATGCCGGCATGACTACGCGCAGCCGCCGGGCACGACGCCTGGAACTCGATGCCGCCCGCGCGGAGGAGTCGCAGGCCTACCGCGACCTCGTCGCCGCGAAGGCGCGCCTGCATACGGCGCAGGCTGATCTGCTGACCGCCAAGTCGCGCTCCTCGGTCCCGCCCGCGCATGCCGCCGAGGCGCGGCGCGAGCTGCAGGCCGCGAGGCAGGAGGAGAAGACCGCCTCCCTCGCGCTGCGCGCGAGCCGTACGCGAGTGAAGGCCGGCTACGCCCAGTACCGCGCCGCCTCCACCCACGACCCGCTTCCGATCGACCGCCTCTACGCGGCGCACGACAGCGTCAACACGCGATGGCTGGCCTACGAGACGGACGTGGACAAGGCGCTGGCGTATCCGCAGATGACCGACCCGCGGCATCCGGCGACCGTCGTCTTCCTGCGCGCTCAGCGCGAGGCCCTCGCGAAGCGCCCGACCCTGCGCGACCGCGTGACGCCGCAGCAGTTCCTCGAGTACCGGGTGGCCGTGCGCCACCTCGAGGCGACCTTCGCGGAGGCGGAGCGCCAGTCAGGCGTTCCCGGGGCACCGCGTCCGTCGTCGGCTGGAGCGACGGCGGCCGCCGGGCTCACCGCCGCGGCAGCGGTGCTGTCGGAGATCGCCGACCGCCTTCCCGCGCTGATCGCCCGGATCCCCCCGCCTCGCCAGAGCGAACCGCCCGCTGGCAGGGTGCCCTGAGCCGACCACGCGGCGGCGACCGGCCGTTAGCATGACAGTGTGCAAGCGTTCTGGGAGTTCGCGGGCAACTTCTGGTGGCTCGTCTTCCCACTCATGGGTGTCCTCGGCATGGTCGGCAATGCCTGGGAGCGTGGCGCGCGCATGCGCCACAAGCGACGCCTGGAGATGATGCACGCGAAGGCCGAGCTCAAGGCCGCCCAGGCTGCGGCGCGCGGCAAGGCGGTGCCGGCGGCATCCCTCCCGCCGATCACCGCGGCGACGGCGACCGCGGCGTCTGCGCAGGGTGCACCTGCGTCTCGCGAGACGCAGGTCACCCAGCTCGAGCGCCTGTTCGCCGAGCACGACGCCGTGACGACCCGCTGGCTGGAGTACGAGCTCGACGTCGCCAAGATCATCGCGTTCCCCGCCATGAGCGACGGACGCCAGCCGCTCACCGCAGCGTTCCTGCGCGCGAAGCGCATCGCCGACGGGCTGCGTCCCGCGTCGGCGAAAGCGCGGCTCTCGAAGGAGCAGCTCGCCGAGTACCGCAACGCGGTCGCCGACTTCGAGGTGGCCTTCGACGTCGCCGAGCGCGACGCACGCCGCCTGCGCGACTCGAGCTTCACCGACGACGAGCGCAAGCGCCTCGACACCGCGAAGAAGCTGCTCACCGTCGCGATCGATGAGGCAGCGACGCCCGCGGAGCGCCAGCTCGCCTACCGCCGCGTGCGCGAGGAGCTCGACGGGCTCATCTCCATCTCGGACGAGGCCATCGAGGTGCTCGAGAAGAAGGTGATGCTCGAGCTCGGGCCTGTCACCTCATCGACGACGACGGTGACGGATGCTGCGGCCCCGCCTCGTGCGGAAGCCCCGGCCGCACCGGAGCCCGAGCTCATCGCCGACCCACTGCCCGCACCGAAGCGCCCCAGCACGACGCCGCCTCCCGGCGCGACGTGGCCGGTGCCCTCGCGCACGAACGGCGATTCGCCCGGCCGGGTGACACACCCCAAGCCCCACCGCTGAACACCGGTTCGAGGTCAGGCGGCGAGCTCGGGGTGGGCGTCGATCCAGCCGTCGATGCGGGCGAACCAGTCGAACAGCCACGCGGCGCGTGCGTCGAGGTCGTCGGGGATCTCCGACCGGGGCACGCGCCAGGCGCGCATCGTGATGCCCTTGTCCATCGGCAGCTCGCGCCAGATGTCGCGCAGGGTGTGAAGTCGCTCGAGGCCGGTGTGGGCGATGAACACGACGTCGGCGTCGGGTGAGGCCTCCAGCGCCGCGTGCATGCCGCCCGGCTGCGGGGCCATGACGTGCGTCATGGCCTCCGCCCGTTCAGCCATCGCCTCGCGCCCCGCGTCGCGCAGGCGCTTGATGCGCGAGCGCCGTCGCTTCGGACTCACCTGACCGCCCTCGGGGAAGATGACGAACGCGTCTTCCGGCCCGAGCCCGGTGGCGAGGTCGCGAAGCGCCGCCTCCACCGAGGCGCCGCCGCCCTTGCGACCGCCGCCGAACCCCGACGGGACGATGAAGCGCGCCGGGATCCGGTGCAGCAGGATGTCGATCGCCGGATCCCACTGCAGCGTGTACTTGAGCACGATCCGCGGCCGGCGCGCGACCTCGTTGAGCAGGGTGTGGATGAGGATGAACGAGTCGCCGGGACCGCCGTGACGGCTCGCCACCACGAGCGGGGTGCCGGGGGCGAAGAGCGCGTCGAAGGCAGCGCGGCCGGTCGCAGCATCCGCGTCGTCGGAGCCCGTCGTCGTGATCGTGAGCCGCAGCACGCCGCCGAAGATCCAGAAGAGCACGCGCAGCGCCCAGGCGCCGAGGCGGTAGTGCGCGGTGACGAAGCCGGGCCGGCGCAGCGCGTAGCCGAAGCCCGAGGCGATCCAGAGGGCGAAGAGGGCGATCACGAGCATCGCGTCCCACAGCAGGTACACGGTCACGAGCCACAGCACGCGCGGCAGTCGGAACCGTCCGGGCACGAGCGAGGTCAGCGCGAGGGCGACCAGCAGCCACAGCGGAGTGAGCACCAGCATGACGAGCGCCGTCACGATCACGAGCGGGGCGAGGAGGATGCGGCGCACCCAGGTGGGCAGCATCCGCATCACGAATCCCCTCTTTCGGTGCCGAGGCCGCGCTCGGCGAGGAACGCGCGGCTGGCGTCGTAGGCGGCGTCGATGCGGCGGCGGACGGTGTCCATGCGACGGTACGACATGAGGGAGTCGTCGCCGTCGAGCCCGCCGCCGCTGGGCAGCACATGCAGGGCGACCCCTTCGGGAAGCGTCGCGACATCGCGGGCGTAGCGGTGGCGGCGGGCGATCTCGAAGGCGACGCGTGCGGTGTCGACCGCCGACTGCGGGGCGACCAGCGGCGTCTCGATGCGGCCGACCTGCAGCACGTAGACCGTCGTCGCGCCGACCTCGACCGCCTGCTCGATCGGGATCGAGTTGACGATGCCGCCGTCGATGAAGTGCTCGTCGCCGATACGGGTGGGCGGCAGGAGTCCCGGCACCGAGGCCGATGCGAGGATCGCCTCGATGAGCGGCCCCGACTCGAACACGTGCTCCGCCGCGCGCTCGATGCTCGCGGCGACCACCCGCAGGCGCACCGCCAGGTCGTCGAAGGTCGTGTCGGCGCCGAGGGACCGCTCGAGCAGGTGCCGCAGCGGCGCCGGCGAGTTCAAGTGCGTCTTGGTCTTCACGAGGCGCGTGAACTGGGCGAACAGCGAGTCGCCGTAGACGGCGTTCGCCTCGGGCGAGGTCCAGGCGTCGAGCAGGCGCTCGATCACGGCCGGCGTCGGGTCGCTGGCGACCAGAGCCCCGTTGATGGCGCCGATCGAGGTGCCGACCACGACATCCGGACGGATGCCGGACTCGAGCAGGGCCCGCAGCATCCCGATCTCGACGGCGCCCCGCACCCCGCCGCCGCCGAGAACGAAGGCCACCGTCATGCCCACACCCTATTGCGAGGTTGTGCCAGGGCGATCGCTCCCACCCGCCGCATCACGAACTCCGCAGATCCGCACCGATCTCGCAGGAAAACCGTCGGAACCTGCGGTCGTCGCTGAAATCTGAGGAGTTCGTGCGCGCGTCAGCGGGTGAGACTGTCGACGTAGTCCTGGTTGTCGGCGACCCACTTCGCCACGACGGGGCCGTAGTCGTCGCCGTCGTAGGCGCCGAACATGGCGTCCTCGAGCGAGTACAGCAGCTCGTTGTCCATGCGGAACGCCTCGAGCCAGTCCGAGATCTCGGGGAACTCGCCGGCGAACGAGGTCGACGCCACGGTGTGGATGCCCTCGGCGTCGCCGAGCAGGCCGTCGGGGTCTTCGAGGTCCTTGAGCGGGAACGCGTTGTACGCCCAGTGCGGTCGCCAGAGGGTGACGGCGACGTCGCGTCCGGCGTCGGTCGCGGCCTGCAGCTCCGTGAGCATCGCGGGCGTCGATGACGTCACGAACTCCATGCCCTCGAGGCCGTAGCCCGGGATCACGTCGTTCTGCGTGACGGTCACGAGCCCCGACCCCGCTTCGATCCCGACCAGGCGGTTGCCGAACACGTCGGCGTTCGCGGCGAGCTCGGTGAGCGAGTCGATGGGGGCGTCCTCGTTCACGGCGATCGTGAGCTTGGCCTCGTCGTTCCAGGCGCCGAGGTCGACGAGCTGGTCGCCGTACGTCTCCATGTAGTCGGCGTGCGTCAGCGGCAGCCACGTGTCGAGGGTCAGGTCGTAGTCGCCCTTCGCGATGCCGGTGTACGCGGCCGCGGGGTCGGCGTACGCGAGGTCGACGGTGTAGCCCTTCTCCTCGAGCACCGCCTT
Source organism: Microbacterium sp. C23T (assembly GCF_053345975.1). NCBI lineage: Bacteria > Bacillati > Actinomycetota > Actinomycetes > Micrococcales > Microbacteriaceae > Microbacterium > Microbacterium sp. C23T. The sequence continues at coordinate 203,206 of NZ_JBKFBD010000001.1, forward strand.
CCAGAGCTCGGACGCGGCGATGCCCTCGTCCCAGCCGTTGAACACGGCGATCGTCAGGTGCCCCTTGTCGGAGCCGCCGACGCCCGTCTGCACGAGCGCGCCGTTGACGAGCAGTCCGGCGGTCCCCGCCAGGGCGAGTCCGGCGGCGATGATGCGTCGCGTGGTCATGTCAGTTCCTCTCGTGTCAGGCCGGGACGGGCTCGGGTCGCTCGGCGGGAGCATCGGGAACGGATGCTGCAGCCTCGGTCTGTGCGGGCTTCGCGGTCACGGATGCCGAGGCGGCAGCATCCGTGTCCGCGTTCTTTACGGTCGTGGCGCGCGGCTTTCGGGCACGCGGCTGGGAGAAGCCCGACGTGACGCGGTCGAGGATCATCGCGAGGATGACGACCGAGAGGCCTGCTTCGACGCCGAGGCCGATGTCGATGCGGCTGAGGCTCTGCACGACCTGCCCGCCCAGTCCGCCGGCGCCGACCATGCCCGCGATGACGACCATCGACAGGCTGAGCATGATGACCTGGTTGACCCCGGCCATGATGCTCGGGAGCGCGAGCGGCAGCTGGATCTGGCGCAGGATGCGCCCGGGCGAGGCGCCGAAGGCGTGGCCCGCCTCGACGATCTCGGGGTCGACGCCGCGGATGCCGAGCTCGGTGAGGCGCACGCCGGGAGCGAGCGCGAACGCGATGGTCGCGACCATGCCCGGCACCGGGCCGACGCCGAAGATGAGCATCGCGGGGATGAGGTAGACGAAGGCGGGCATCGTCTGCAGGAAGTCGAGCACCGGTCGCAGCGTCTTCGAGACCCGGTCGCTGCGTGCGGCCCAGATGCCGAGCGGCACGGCGATCGCGATCGCGACGACGGCGGCGAGGATCACGAGCGCGAGGGAGTCCATCGCGTTGGACCACTGGCCGACCGCGACGATCACGAGCAGGCCGAGGGCGCTGCCGACGGCGAGCACGAGACCCTTCGACCAGTAGGCGAACGCGGCGATCACGAGGATCACGGCCCAGAACGGCGGCGTCGACAGGGAGGCGTCGAGCCAGTCGTAGAGACCGCGGAAGATCACGGCGACCACGTCGAAGAAGCCGCCGAGCGCGTCGATCACCCAACGGACTCCGGTCTCGACGACGTCGCCCAGCGGGAGGCGGATCAGGTCGTTCATCGCAGAGCTCCTTCCACCGCGGCGTGTTCGTGAGCGCCGACCTCCGTCGGCGGCGCCGCGCGGCCGGCCGGCACGGCACCCGTCTGGTCGACGACTTCGAGGGTCTCGGTCATGACGCTCGCCGGAACGGTGGCAGGCACGTCGATGATCGGGTTCTCGCGAGTCACCGGCGGCACGTCACCGAGGGCCGCGAGCAGCGTCACGCGCGGGATGGTGCCGACGAGGCGTCCGGCGTCGTCGATGACCGCGACGGGCACGGGGCTCTCGACCGCGCGCTCGACGACGTCGGCGAGCGGATCGTCGACGTGCACGGCCGGCCGGCCGTTGCGCACGAGCGAGCGCAGGTCGGTGCGGCCGTCCTTGACGGCGCGGATGACCGCGCGGTCCGTCACCGAGCCGAGGAAGCGCCGGTTCTCGATGACCGACACCGAGCCGACCTGCAGGTCGCGCATGACACGCAGCGCGCCGCGGACGCCGGCGCTCACCGGCGTCGTGGCGACCGGCGGCGCCATGACCGATCCGGCGGTGAGCACGCGGGCGCGGTCGACGTCCTGCACGAACTGGGCGACGTAGTCGTTCGCCGGGTCGGTGAGGATCTCTTCGGGCGTGCCGTTCTGCACGATGCGGCCGTCGCGCATCACCGCGATGCGATCGCCGAGGAACATCGCCTCGTTGAGGTCGTGCGTGATGAAGACGATCGTCCGACCGAGCTCGCGCTGCAGCTCGATGAGCTGCTCCTGCATCTCGCGCCGGATGAGGGGATCGAGCGCGGAGAACGCCTCGTCCATGAGCAGGATGTCGGTGCCCGACGTGAGCGCGCGGGCAAGGCCCACGCGCTGGCGCATGCCGCCCGAGAGCTCGTCGGGCATCGCGTCGGCGCGATCGCCGAGGCCGACCTTGTCGAGGATCTCGCGCGCCCGCGCACGGCGCTCGTCGCGTCCGACGCCCTGGATCTCGAGGGCGTACGCGGCGTTGTCGAGCACGGTGAGGTGCGGCAGGAGCGCGAAGTGCTGGAACACCATCGAGATGGAGCGCTGACGGATGCCGCGGAGCGCCTTGGCAGACGCCTTGGTGACGCTCTGCCCCTGCACGAACACGTCGCCGGCGGTCGGCGGCAGCAGCCCGTTGAGCATGCGCAGCACCGTGGACTTGCCCGAGCCCGAGAGGCCCATGATGACGAAGATCTCGCCGGGCTGAACGGTGAAGCTCGCGTCGATCACGGCGGCCGAGCCCGAATCGGCGACGTCGGCGCGCGTCGCGCCGGCACGGAGCCGTTTGACGGCGTCCTTGGGATTGCGTCCGAAGACCTTGAAGAGGTTCCTCGCCTCGATGGCAGGCGGAACGGTCACTGTGCACCTCGGCAGCTCCGGTGCAGGAGCTGCATCGGTCGCGCCCGGGTGGCGGCCGTTCCTGCAGCGGATGTCGGACCCGCGCCGCGGCCGCCGACCATACGCTCACCGGTCTGACGCTCAGGCATCACCGGAGACCGCGGACTGGTCGGGAGGGCCCGTGACGGGCCTCAAACACGGTTTCATGTGGCCGCACGGGCTGCAAATTCGACACAGATCGGCCGTTTCGGTACCTCGCGCACGCGCGATAGCACGCTGTGGCGCGGGCGAGGCGGGCGGCCGCCGCGCCCGTCGGCGCGTGATCGATGGTCGGGCGCTAGGTTTGCTCCGTGGGGTCAGAAGCGGTCCGCCTGGGGGGTCGGGTCTCTGTCGCGCGCCCGGAACTCGTGGCTCGCCTCGGCACGGCCCCGATCGCACTGGTCATCGCTGCCGCCGGATACGGCAAGACGCGCCTGCTGCAGGAGTGGGAGACGACCGATCCGCGCGAATTCCGCTGGCTGTCACCGCAGGAGGCCGTCGAGTGCGCCGGCGGCACGCTCCCGGCTTCGACCGTGTTCGTCATCGACGACCTCGATCAGGCGGTCTCTGCGGCGCCGGAGCTGCAACGGGCGATACGTGTCCTCGCGGACGCGCCGGGGACGTCGCTGGCGCTGGCGGGCCGCTCCATCGACGCCCGATTGGCCACCAGCCTGCGCCTGGACGCCGACGTCGTCGAGATCGACGAGGACGACCTCGCGTTCGACGACGTGAGTGCCCGCAGCCTCCTCGACGGGCGCTGCGACGACGAGACGGTCGCGGTGCTGGTCGATCGCACCGAGGGATGGCCGGCCGGGCTGCGTCTCGCCGCCCTGGCTCTCGACGAGGGCATGGCGCCTGACTCGTTCTCCGGCAGGGACCGGAGCGTGGAGGAGTACCTCCGATCGACGGTGCTGCGAAAGCTGGATGCCTCGTCCCTCGCGTTCCTGCGATCCTGCGCGGTCTTCGACACCCTCGACGCGGGGCTCTGCGACCATGCGCTCGATCGACGCGACTCGTACGCCGTGCTGTCGGCGCTCGAGGGGTCCCACCTCTTCGTGCGCGCGCTCGATCGCTCCCGTGAATGGTTCACCATCCACCCCCTCGTCCGCGCGAGCCTCGCGACGCAGTTGGAACGCATCGACCCGAGCGCCGCCTCGATGCTCCGCCGGCGCGGCGCGGACTGGCTCGCCCGGCACGGTAGAAGCCGAGAGGGGCTCGTCCTGCGCCTCACGGACGGCGATGCAGACGGGGCGGCGCAGCTTCTGGCCGACGTCGTCCTGCCCATGTTCTCGGCAGGTGACCTGGACCCCCTGATCGGCCTCATCCACCGGATCGGCCCGAACGTCGCGATCCGCAACGGCTTCCTCGCGACGATGTTCGCGTACGCCGGCGTCATGACCGGTGACACCGTTTGCGCCACCCGATGGTGCCTGACGGCGCAGCGCCTGTACGCGGCCCACCGGTTCGCATCCACCGAAGAGGAGGTCGCGTACTTCACGCTGCGCGCGCACCTCGCGCCCGACGGGTTCGAGGTGATGGCCGACGACGCACGACACGCGCTGGCCATCGCCGACGAGGCGAGCCCCTGGCGGGTGCCGGCGCTGATGCTCGTCGGGATCTCCGCGCTGCTGCGCGGCGACGCCGCGACAGCATCTCCCCTGCTCGACGAAACCGTGCATCGCAGCGCCGAGACCGGGATCCGCCCCTCACTCGTGCTCGCGCTCGCGGAGCGCGCGCTGCTGCAGTCGCGCGACGGCCGTCCGAGCCGGATCAGGGACGATCTCGACGCGGCGCAGGTGGCGATCGGCGACGAGATGCGGCACTACCCGCACGCAGCACTGGTCTGGGCGATGACGGCGCTCTACCGCCACCACGACGGAGACGTCGAAGCCGCGCGCGCCGCGTTCCACACCGCCAACGCGCTGCGCCCGATCGCGGGCGGCACGATGCCGTGGCTGGGCGTGCAGTTGCGCACGGTCCTCGCTCGCGTCGCGGTCGCGCTCGGCGACATCGAGATGGCCCGCGGCCTTCTGGGCGAGGCGCGGGTGCTCCTGGAGGCCCTGCCCGACGCTGTCGCGCTCCGAAGCGAGATCGCGACCGTGGGGCAGGCCGTCGCCCCCCTTCCCTCGGGGCGCGCAACGCTGCCCCTCCTCACGGCCGCCGAGCTGCGCGTACTGCCGCTGCTGTCGAGCCATCTGTCGTTCGAGGAGATCGGCGCCCGCCTCCACCTCTCCCGCCACACGGTCAAGACGCAGGCGATCTCGGTCTACCGCAAGCTCGGCGTGACCTCACGTTCGGACGCCGTCGTCCACGCCCGCGAGCTGGGCCTGCTCGAGGTCTGAGCCTTCGGCCCTCGCAGACCCCCCTGCTCGGACGCGGGCGAGGGTCGCGCCCGAGCAGGGGTTGATCAGGACTCGATGTGGCGCGCGTGCCGTGCCGCCGTCTCTCTCGCGTGCAGCGCCGAATCGTCGTCGGGCTGGCGCACGTCGAAGTCGACGCGGTGGATCTCGCCCGCGAAGGCGAACGGTGCGAGGTGCTCGTATGCGACGTCCACGACTTCGCCGTTGTCGCGTCCGATGTCCATGCCGGCGTAGAAGCTGAACATGATCGGCACGGTGCGCTCGAGTCTGCCCTGGGCGACGATCCCGCCGTCGATCCGGAGCGTGACCTCGCCGCCGGGAGCCATGGTCGGAGCGTCCGCGTCGAAGTCGAGCCGCAGGAGGTGCCGGCCCGTCGGCACTGGGCGGTCCGAGACCTGCCGGGAGATGTCGATCCCCATGAACGAATACGTGTGCCGCAGCAGCCCGTCCTGCACGAAGAGGCTGAAGCCGCCGAGGTGGTCGAACGCTCCCACCACGACGCCGTCCGCGCCGCCGTCGGGGATCGTCACGTCCGCCGTGATCGTGTACGAGCGGTTCATGATGGGGGGCATGACCCCCGGTGGCGTGTTCAGGACGTCGTTCCCCCAGTACGTCCAGCGGGTCTGCTCGCGCAGCGGCGGCACCATCCCGAAGAATGCCGACATGCCCGCCAGCATCGGCAGCACGCGGTTCTCCTCGGCCTCTGCCCACCACAGCTCGGCGAGCTCGGCGACCTTCTCTGGGTGCTCTGCGGCGAGGTCGCGGGCCTGCGAGAAGTCGTCGGGCAGGTAGTAGAGCTCCCACTCCAGCGCGTCCGGATCGAAGAGGCCGGGGGCGAACCTGCGGACGGTGGCGGGCGTCGCGTCCCACGGGATGCGCGGCAGCATGCACGAGGCCCACCACCCGTCGCGGTAGATCCCGCGGTTGCCGTAGATCTCGAAGTACTGCGTGGTGTGCTGCTCGGCAGCGTCCGCGTCGTCGAACGCGTACGCGAAGCTCGTGCCCGCCATGGGCGCCTGCGCGATGCCGTCGACGGTCTCCGGCAGCGGGATGCCCGCAATCTCCAGGATGGTCGGGCCGAGGTCGTTCACGTGGGTGAACTGCGTGCGCAGTCCCCCGGCATCCCTGATGCCCGCCGGCCAGTGGACGACCATCGGATTGCGGGTGCCGCCGAGGTGCGAGGCGTCCTGCTTGCCCCACTGGAACGGCGTGTTGCCCGCCCACGCCCATGCGGCCGAGCAGTGCGGTGAGCTCTCGGGGCCGCCCCATCCCTCGAGGCCGCCGTGCTCCTCGATCAGCCCGAGCTGCTGTGCGGCGGTCAGCGGGATGCCGTTCTGCATCGTGATCTCGTTGAAGGTGCCTGTCAGCGTGCCTTCGAGCGAGGCGCCGTTGTCGCCCCAGATGTAGAGGATCAGCGTGTTCTCGAGCTCCCCCATGCGCTCGAGCTCATCGATGAGGCGGCCGACGTTGTGGTCGGCGTTCTCCTGGAAGGCCGCGAACACCTCCATCTGGCGGGCGTAGAGGCGCTTCTCCGCGGCGCTCAATGAGTCCCATGCAGGGAAGGCGGGGTCGCGCACCGTCAGCTCGGTGTCGGCGGGAATGACCCCCAGCTCCTTCTGACGCGCGAACGCCTTCTCCCGGTAGACATCCCAGCCCTCGTCGAACCGGCCGGCGTACTTCTGAGACCACTCCTCGGTCACGTGGTGCGGAGCGTGCGCGGCGCCCGTGGCGTAGTACAGCAGCCAGGGCTTGTCGGCCTGGTGCGCGCGTACGCCGTGCAGCCAGCCGATCGCGCGATCGGTGAGGGCGTCGGGCAGGTAGAAGTCGCGATCCTCCGGCCCGCCGTAGACCCGATCGACGGCCTGGTTCTCGTAGATGACGGGGTCGAACTGGCCAGACTCGCCGCCGAGGAAGCCCCAGAAGTAGTCGAAGCCCCAGCCGTTCGGCCACCGGTCGAACGGACCGGCCTGGCCCTGCTGACGACTGGGGGTCAGGTGCCACTTGCCGAAGGCTCCCGTCGTGTACCCGTTCTCCTGCATGATCCTCGGGAACGGCGCGCAGTCACGGGGCAGGACGGCCGAGTATCCGGGGAAGGGCCCGGGCAGCTCGCCCACCGAGCCGAAGCCCACGCGATGGTGGTTGCGCCCCGTCAGCAGCGCCGCGCGAGTCGGCGAGCACAGAGCGGCGGTGTGCAGGCCGGTGAAGCGCAGGCCGCCCGCGGCGAGGCGATCGAGGGTGGGCGTGGCGATCGGGCCGCCGAACGTCGAGGCCTGACCGAAGCCGGTGTCGTCGATGAGCACGACGAGGACGTTGGGCGCGCCGGCAGGGGCGGCGACCTCGGCGACGATCGACCAGTCGGGTGCGGATTCGGCGAGCGTCCGTCCCGCGGTGCCGCCGAAGACGGCATCGCGGATCGGGAGGTGACGGCGGTCGGGGGCGGTCATGGTGACTCCGTTCACTGGTCGTGGGGCATGGCGTGGTCCTGCCGGGGCAGCACGACCTCGCGGATGATCAGCGTCAGCGCCGCCGTCACGGGCACGGCGACGAGCGCTCCGAGCAGGCCGAGCAGCGCCGCGCCGATGAGGGCGCCGACGAGCACGAGGATGCCGGGGATCTGGATCGTCCGTCCCATCAGGCGGGGGGTGAGGACGTAGGACTCGATCTGCATGTAGACGAGGTAGAACAGCGCGAACAGCAGCGCGGCGGTCGGGTCGGCGAACAGCGCGACGGCTGTGCCGACGATCCAGAACAGGACCGAGCCGACGACCGGGATCAGGGTGAGGAAGAACGCGACGACCGCCATCAGCGTGGGGAACGGGAGACCGAGCACGACGTTCAGCAACAGCACGACGGCGGCGTTGCAGGCGCCGAGGACGATCATCGTCATCACGAAACCGCCCATGGAGTCGGTGATGGTCTCGGTCAGCCGCTGCACGGTCGGCCGTGAGGGCGCGGCCACCAGGCGATAGAACGTACGCTTCATCGCCTCGAGCGACGCGAGGAAGTACAGCGTGAGGACGACGATGACGAAGGTGCTCGATATCGCGCCGGCCACGCCGCTCGCGGCGGACAGGACGCCGCCCGCGAGGGCGAGCAGGCGTCCGGGGTCGGCGAGCTGGTCGACGACGGCGGCCCGGATCGCCTCGGGATCCGCGCCGATCGTCGATGTGGCGGTCTGGAACCACTCCGTGCGGCTCATCGCGAGCATCGCATCGGGGATGGACTGCGCGAGCGCGATCACCTGCGCGATCGCACGAGGCAGCACGAAGCCGACGAAGGCGGCCACGATGACGGCGAAGACCGTGAAGACCAGCCCGATCGACCAGCCGCGCCCGACGCCTTTGCGGCCGAGCCAGGCGACGACGGGATCCAGGCCCAGCGCGAGGAACAGGGCGAGCATGAGGGCGAGCAGGACGGTGGCCACCTGCACCACCGCGAACGCCAGGGCGAGCGTGAGCAGCACCCCGAGGGTGGCGACGACGGCACCCCCGAACGGATGCCGCGCCCGTGTCACCACCGACAGGCCGCGGCGTCGGCCCACCGCCGCCTCGGGCGAGCGCTCCTCGATCTCGAGCCCCATCATCGTCCGGAGTCCTTTCGCACACGGCGCCACCCGCCTCTGCGAGGGCGATGGCTCCAGCGTGGCGGCGTGCGAATCCCCCGCGCATCGTCCCGACGGGATGAAACGGAGGGGTTGACGGCATCCACGTTCCGTGGTTACTTAGTCAAGTAACTAACCGACCAAGCGGAGTTGATGTGATCGAAGAAGGCCGGGCGCTGTTCCTCCAGATCGCCGAGAGCGTGGAGGACGCGATCATCGACGGCAGCCTCGCCGAAGAGGCGCAGGCGCCGTCGACGAACGAGCTCGCCGCCTTCTACCGGATCAACCCCGCCACCGCCGCGAAGGGAGTCGCGATGCTGACCGACAAGGGCGTGCTGTACAAGCGGCGCGGCATCGGCATGTTCGTGGCGCCGGGTGCGCGCGAACTCCTCATGAACGAACGCCGCACCGCATTCGCCGACCGCTTCGTCGAGCCGCTGCTCGCCGAGGCCCGCAAACTCGGGCTCGGGCCCGAAGACCTGGAACTGCTCATCCGCGACCGCGCCGGGGCGCACGTCGCGACCACCACGGAAGGGAACGCACGATGACGACCGGGAACCACGTCATCGAGGTGAAGAACCTCACCAAGCGCTACCGCGACGTCGTCGCGGTAGACGACGTGAGCTTCACCATCGAGAAGGACACCATCTACGGCCTGCTCGGCCGCAACGGCGCCGGCAAGACGACGGTCATGTCGATCCTCACGGCGCAGAACTTCGCGACGTCGGGCGACGTGCGGGTGTTCGGCATGCAGCCGTACGAGAACGTCAAGGTGCTCTCGCGCATGTGCTTCGTGCGCGAGAGCCAGAAGTATCCGGACGACGCGCTGCCCAAGCACGCGTTCGGCGCCGCGAAGCTCTTCTTCCCCCACTGGGACGACGAACTCGCCGCGCAGCTCATCGACGACTTCCAGCTGCCTCAGAAGACGCGCATCAAGAAGATGTCGCGCGGACAGCTCTCGGCGGTCGGCGTGATCATCGGCATCGCCTCGCGCGCCGAGATCACGTTCTTCGACGAGCCGTACCTCGGCCTCGACGCCGTCGCGCGGCAGATCTTCTACGACCGGCTGCTCGAGGACTACACCGAGCACCCGCGCACGGTGATCCTCTCGAGCCACCTGATCGACGAGGTGTCGAACCTCATCGAGCGCGTGCTCGTCATCGATCGGGGACGCATCGTCATGGACGAGGCGACCGATGCCGTGCGCGACCGCGCCGCGAACATCGTGGGCGACGTGAGCGCCGTCGACGCGTTCGTGACGGGCCGGCAGGTGATCCACCGCGAGAGCCTGGGGAACGTGGCATCCGTCACCGTCCTCGGCGCGCTGTCGCTGGCAGACCGCGAGCGGCTCGCGGCCGCCGGCCTCGACGTCGCGCCGGTCTCGCTGCAGCAGCTGATCGTACGCACCACCCAGAACGCGGCCGGGTCCGCGGCATACGAGGAAGGAGCGCTGCGATGAACCGCACCGTCAACGTCGTGCGCATGCAACTGATCAACAAGCAGACGTTCGTCTGGGTGCCGCTGATCGTGCTCGGCGCATCGTTCGCGATGTCGATCGCGATCTACGCGATCCTCAACTCGTCGGGTCTTCCCGGTCCCTTCTACGGCGGCGGCTCGCAGGCACCGTTGTGGGTGCTGCTGTTCGTCGGGATCTCGTCGCTGACGCTGACCTTCCCGTTCTCGCAGGCGATGAGCGTCACGCGCCGGGAGTTCTTCTTCGGCACGATGCTCGCCGCGGCGATGTGCGCGGCGCTGCTGGCGGTGGTGTTCGCGGTCGGCGGGCTGATCGAGGAGGCGACGAACGGCTGGGGCATCAACGGGTACTTCTTCGCCCTGGACTGGGTCGTCGAAGACGGCGCGCTCGGCGCGGCCTTCTTCTACTTCGTGATGGCGATGCTCATCTTCATGCTCGGGTTCTGGTCGGCCACGGTCTACAAGCGGTGGGGCGCCCTCCTGCTGACCCTCATCTGGGTCGGCATCGGCGCGCTGCTGCTCGTCGCGATCTGGGCAATCACCCGGTTCGAGGTGTGGGGCGAGGTCGTCTCGGGGCTGGTCGGCCTGGGCGCCGTCGGCCTCGCGGCCTGGGGCCTGGTCCTGACGGTCGTTCTCGGCGGGGTGTCCTACCTCACGCTCCGGCGCACGGTTCCCTGATCAGCCAGGAATAGTGGATGCTGCCACCCGGCGATCACGCCGGGTGGCAGCATCCATATGTTCCACGTGAAACGGAAGCTCAGCGGGAGTCGGCCGCCTCGGTGTGATGGCGGATGACCTCGGCGACCACGAAGTTGAACCACTTCTCGGCGAAGGCCGGGTCGAGGTCGGCCTGCTCGGCGAGGCTGCGCAGGCGCGCGGTCTGCTGCTCCTCGCGGGCCGGGTCGGAGGCGGGCATGCCGTGCTCGGCCTTCAGATGGCCGACCTGCTTGGTCGCCTTGAAGCGCTCAGCGAGCAGATACACCAAGGCGGCGTCGATGTTGTCGATACTGCTGCGCAGCCGGGCCAGCGTCGTCGTGGGGTCTTCGGTCATGGCGCTCCTTCTCGCCCCTCGACGATACCCGAGCGACCGGACGCCTCCGGCGGGATGACGCCTACTCACGCGATCCGCATGAAGTTGCCGCGCGCACCTCGTCGCGCGCACCCCCCAGTCCTAGAGTGTGTCCCATGACCGATGCCTCGCCCACCCTCGGTGCCACCGCCGCCGAGGCTGCTGAACCGCTGTCCGTCGACGCTGCGGCGGGCACGGACGCCCAGACCCCCACGACCACGTCCGTCAACGGCGCCGCCGTCGACACCGCACCCGACGACGCCCCGGTGTTCACCGGCGAGGCGCCCGCGGGCAAGACGTTCTGGGCGAACCTCAACAGCCCGTTCCGATTGGGCCTGGTGCTCACGCTGGGCGGACTGGCGGCGATCGCGCTCGGCCTGGCGTTCTGGAACCTCTCGACGATCATCATCTACGTCGTGTTCGCGCTCTTCGCGGCGCTCGGCCTCGACCCCGTCGTCCGGTGGTTCGGGCGGCACAACGTGTCGCGGCCGTGGGCGATCGTGATCGTGTACACCGCGTTCGCGCTGGTGCTGACCGGCATCCTGCTGCTCGTCGTTCCGACCCTGATCAAGCAGATCAGCGCGTTCTTCACCGACCTGCCGACGACCATCGCGAACTTCCAGAAGTCGGACTTCTACAGCTGGCTGAGCGACACGTTCGGCTCGCAGGTCGGCCAGATCACCGACCAGGTGGAGAAGTTCCTGACGAACCCCGCGAACATCGCCGCGATCGGCGGCGGTGTCGTGAACTTCGCCGTGAGCGTGGGCACGACCATCTCGGGGCTGATCATCGTGCTGGTGCTGAGCCTCTACTTCCTCGCGGGCTTGCCTGCGATGAAGGTCGCGTTCAACCGTTTCGTCGCGGCACGCAACCGCAAGAAGGCCGCGGCCATGACCGACCAGATCACCGACTCGATCGGGGCCTACCTCATGGGCATGGTCGTACTGGCGTTCTGCAACTCTGTCATCGCGTTCCTGCTGCACCTGTTCCTGGGGTTGCCCTTCCCGGCACTGATGGGCGTGCTCGCCTTCCTCATCACGCTGATCCCGCTCATCGGTTCTGTCCTGTACTGGCTGACGGCGACGACGATCGCGCTCTTCACCGGCGGCTGGGTGCCGGCACTGATCTTCGCGATCATCTACCTCATCTACATGCAGCTCGAGGCGTACGTCCTGACCCCGAAGGTGATGAACAAGGCGATCTCGGTGCCCGGCGCCCTCGTCGTGATCGGCGCGATGGTCGGCGGCACGCTGCTCGGCCTCCTCGGCGCGCTCGTCGCGATCCCGGTGACGGCGTCGATCCTCCTCATCATCAAGCAGGTCTTCATCCCCAAGCAGGACGCCAAGATCTAGTAGCGCCCCGTCGGCGCGAGACCGCACGAATGCGCCGAGGCGCGATGCGCGCCGGTGCTGTCGTGCGGTCTCGTTGCGATCGCACGGAAGGTGGGCCGCGGGCTTGTCGGCGCCTCGGGCCGCGCCCATACTGTGCGCATGGCGATCCGGGAGGCCGGCGTCGTGGACTGGACGGGCCGGTACGAGGAGCTCACCGCACGCGAGGCCGCACTGGCCGGCGATGAGCTGGACGAGCTCGGCCAGGCGGCGTGGTTCGTCGGCCGCGACGACGTCTCGGTGAGGGCGTGGGAGCGGGCGCACCTGCGCTATCTCGACGACGGCGATCTCACCGCGGCGGTGCGGTGCGTGTTCTGGCTCGGCTTCACCCTGAGCGAGCACGGCGACGAGGTGCGCGCCGGCGCCTGGATGGCCCGGCTCATCGAACTGTGCGGGCGCGCCGATGCCACGCCCGCGACCGACGCCGCCCGCGCGCTGTGCGTCGCCGTCGGGACGTTCGCACGAGGCGAGGCCGCAGCATCCATCCCGCTCTTCCACGCGGCGATCGAGAGAGCGGATGCTGCGGCCGACGCCGATGCGGTCACCCTGGGGACCATGGGGCTCGGCCGCGCGCTCCTGGCGACGGGAAGGATGGAGGAGGCGTTCGCCGAGATCGATCGCGTGATGCTGCTGATCGCCGACGGGCAGGTGAGCGACCGGGCGGCCGGACCCGCCTACTGCGCGGCGATCGCCAGCCTGCTCGGGCGCGGCGACATCGAGCGCGCCCGCGTATGGACGCGGGAGCTCGGCGACTGGTGCGACGCGCAGCGCGGGCTCGAGCCGTTCCGCGGCGAGTGCACGCTGCATCGGGCGGGCGTCCTGCAGCTGGGCGGCGAGTGGCAGGCTGCGGCGAGCGCGGCCGACGAGGTCTGCGCGACCGAGAAGCGCGGCGAGACTCTCGCGAACGCCTGGTACCGTGCCGCGGACCTGCACCGGGTCACCGGGCGAGCGGGGCCCGCGCGCGAGGCGATGCGCCGTGCCGCCTCCCTCGGCCGCGAGGTGCAGCCCGGGCTCGCTCTGCTGCACCGAGACACCGGAGACCTCGGCGGCGCGTGGGCAGGACTCGAGGCCGCGCGGACGGCATCGCACGAACCTGCGGTACGCGCGGAGTTGCTGGCGGCGACTGTGCGCGTGGCGCTCGACCGTGGACGGGTGGCCGACGCGGCGGCCGCCGCCGAGGAACTCCGGGCATGCGCGACGACGTTCGACACCCGCTACCTGCGGGCGCTGTCGTCGCGGGCCGACGGCGAGGTCGCGCTGGCGGAGGGTCGTGCCACCGAGGCGCTGGCGCTCCTGCGCGCGTCGTGGGCGGCATGGCGGCGGCTGGACGCACCGTACGACGCGGCCCTCACACGCATCTCGATCGGCGCCGCGATCCGCGACATCGGCGATGCCGAGGGCGCCGAGCTCGAGTTCGACGCGGCACGCGGGGTGCTCGAAGGGCTCGGCGCGATCCCCGATCTCGCGCGCCTCGAGCGCGTCGCCGCGGCGCGGGGCGCAGCATCCGATCCCGGACTCAGCCGGCGGGAGCGGGAAGTGCTCGCCCTCGTCGCTCGCGGTTGGTCGAACCGGCGCATCGCCGAGCACCTGTTCCTCAGCGAGCGCACGGTCGCGCGGCACGTCGGCAGCATCCTCGCGAAGCTCGGGGTGCCGAGCCGGTCGGCGGCGACGGCCTACGCCTTCGAGCACGGGCTGGCCGTCGCCACCTGAGCCCCCGACGCGGTCCTCAATTGAGGATCTGCGCCGAGATGAGGAGCGGGGCCCGGCGTGTCGCTCCGCATTCCGGCAACGCTCCTCAACTGAGGATCCGCGACGACTCAGACGGAGGGGCGGACGGATGCTGCGGCCCGCGGAATTGGTCATTTCTGCCGATGCCGGCCCGGCCACCCCGCTCCTACCGTGAGGGTCAGGAGGTCATCATGGACACCACAACACTCGACACCGTGGTCATCGGCGCGGGGGTCGCCGGTCTTCACACCGCACGTCTGCTCGCCGCCCGCGGCGTGAACTTCGAGATCATCGAGGCCGCTGATCGCGTGGGCGACACCTGGCGGGAGCGCTATCGCTCGCTGCGGCTGTTCACGCCGCGGCGCTGGGCGGAGCTGCCCGGCATGCGTCTCGACATCGGATTCTTCGAATACCCGACCGGCGTCGAGTTCGGCGACTACCTCGAGCGCTGCGCCGCCGCGATCGGTGCGCACGTGCGGCTGTCGACGCGCGTCGAGCGGCTCGCGCTCGACGCGGACGGCAGGTTGCGGGTCGCCCTGTCGACCGGGGACGAGATCGTCGCCGCGCACGTGGTCGTGGCCACCGGGGCTCATCACGTACCGCTCGTCCCGCCGTTCGCCGGGGAGCTCGACCCCGCGATCCACCAGCTGCACTCCCTCGACTACCGCGGTCCCGAAGACCTCGAGCCGGGATCGGTGCTCGTCGTCGGCGCCGCGAACTCGGGCACCGACATCGCGCTCGAGGCGGCAGCATCCGGTCATGAGACCAGGATCTCGGGGCGGCACCCGGGACAGATCCCGCCCGACATCGACACCGCGATCGGCAACCTCATGTCGGGACTGTTCCTGCGGCGGCTTCGTGCGACGACGATCGACACCGAGCGCGGGCGTGCGTTCCTGGCGGCGAACCGCGGCCACGGCGTCAACCTCGTCCGCAACAAGACCCGCGACCTCGAGAGGGCCGGGATCGCGCAGGTCGCCCGCGTAGCCGGGGTGCGTGACGGGATGCCGCTGCTCGAATCGGGCGAGACGCTCGACGTGGCGAACATCGTGTGGTGCACCGGCTCGACGCCGGACTTCGGCTGGATCGACATCCCCGGGGTTCTGCGCCCCGACGGGGTCGCGCACCGGCGCGGAATGGTCGACGCCGTTCCCGGGCTCGCGTTCGTCGGCCTGCCGTTCCAGTACTCCGTGATGTCGCCGACCCTCGTCGGCATGCGCCCCGACGCCGAGTACGTGGTCGAGCAGCTGCTCGCCCCGGCGGCGGTGCCGCAGGCCGCCTGAGGTCGGAGGGTGTTCCTCAGTTGAGGAGCATTGCCGAGATGCGCGCCGAAACCGCCGTCCCGCTCCTCATCTCGGCCCACGTCCTCAATTGAGGAGCGAGCCGACAGGCGGCGAGGCGACCACGGGGCGCGGCCGACCTCGGCCCGGATCAGCGGACGGGGAGCAGGCAGGTCGGCGACGGGGCCTCGGCGCGGTGCCGCACGCGTCCCGGAACTCCCGTGCGCACGTCGAGCGTGAGCGACGCGACCTCGTTCGACAGCTGCCCGGCGACGAGCAGGGTGTCGCGGACCACCACGTGGTGCCGCGGCCAGTCGACGCCGGCGTCGACGAGGGCGACCGGCTCGACGTACTCGCCGGCGCCCCGCACGCGGAGCGTCGCGAGGGTGTTGCTGCCGCGCACGCCGGCGTACAGGAACTCTCCGTCACGCGACGCGGCGAGCTCGGCGGCGCTGTCGCCCGGGAGGGTTCCGGCGCCCAGCGGCGTGCCGCCCACGAGGCTCCACGTGCCGTCGACCGCCGGCACGAGCACGAACAGCTCGCACGAGAACTCGGTCACGACGTAGAGGTGCCCGCTCGGGTGCCACACCATGTGCCGCGGCCCGCTGCCCTTCGGCAGCGCGACCTGCTGCACCTGGCGCAGCCCGTTCGCGCCGTCACGCCAGAACCGCACGACGTCATAGCCGAGATCGGTCGTCGCGATCAGCCCGCCCGGCAGGAAGGCCGCCTGGTGCGCACGGGAGGGGCGGACCTCGGATGCTGCGTCCTCGGCGCCCGGTGCCGGCTCGGCCTCTTCGCGGTCGTGGTCGGGCACGAGGTGCGCGTACTCATCGCCGGCGGCCTCGCGCAGCGCACGGGCGGCCGCAGCGAGGTCGATGTCGCCGGCCCGTTCCGCCGCGCCGTCGGGTCCGTACGGGTCGGTCGCCGCCGGAGCGATCGCCGGCGACGAGGGACGGCCCGAGGCATCCAGGTTCATGCGGACGACGCGCCCATCGCCCCAGCAGCTCGCGATGAGGAAGCGACCGTCTGGCGACACCGCCACGTGGCACACCGCCTCACCGGCGGCGACGGGAGCACCGAGCGGCACGAACGTCGTCTCGCCGGTACGACGGAACGCCTGCACCTGCTGCCGTGCTTCGAGCGCGGCGTAGACGACGTCCCCCGGCGCGACCGTCAACGAGCCGGGGTGCGCCGCCAGCCACGACGGCGAGTCGATCGTCGCGACCTCGCCGGCGAACGCCAGCGCGCCGCCCGCGGAGGCGTCGTCGGCGGCGCCGGCGAGCAGCATCCCGAATCCGGACGCGCTGCCGCCCATGTCGGCGGTGTACCCGCCCAGCCAGAACCTCACGTCAGTCGACGAGGTCGTGGCGCACGATGACGGCGTCGCGGGCAGCGCCCACGCCGATGACCGAGATGCGCGTGCCGCTCATCGCCTCGAGCGCGAGGACGTACTCCTGGGCCTCGCGCGGCAGCTCGTCGAAGGTGCGGGCGCCCGAGATGTCCTGCTTCCAGCCGGGGAAGTACTCGAGGATCGGCTTCGCGTGGTGGAAATCGGACTGGTTCACGGGGACCTCGTCGAACCGCTCGCCCTCGACGTCATATGCGACGCAGACCGGGATCTGGTCGAGGCCGGTGAGGATGTCGAGCTTGGTCAGCACGAGGTCGGTGATGCCGTTGATGCGGGTCGCGTAGCGCGTGATCGGCGCGTCGTACCAGCCGACGCGGCGCGGACGGCCCGTCGTGGTGCCTAACTCGAAGCCGCGCGAGCGCAGGAAGTCGCCGTTCTCGTCGAACAGCTCGGTCGGGAACGGTCCCGAACCGACGCGCGTCGTGTACGCCTTCACGATGCCGACGATGCGGTCGAGGCGGTTGGGTCCGACGCCCGCGCCGGTCGCGGCGCCACCGGCGGTCGCCGACGACGACGTGACGAACGGGTAGGTGCCGTGGTCGACGTCGAGCATCGTCGCCTGGCCGCCCTCGAAGACGACCACGTCGCCCGCGTCGAGGGCGTCGTTCAGGAGGAGCGACGTGTCGGCCACCATCGGGCGCAGGCGCTCGGCGTACGACAGCAGGTCGTCGACGATCTCATCGGCGGTGATCGCGCGGCGGTTGAAGATCTTGACCAGCAGGTGGTTCTTCTGGTCGAGGGCGCCCTCGACCTTCTGACGCAGGATGTTCTCGTCGAAGAGGTCCTGCACGCGGATGCCGACGCGGTTGATCTTGTCGGCGTAGGCCGGCCCGATGCCGCGACCGGTGGTGCCGATCTGGCGCTTGCCGAGGAAGCGCTCGGTGACCTTGTCGAGCGTGCGGTGGTACTGCGTGATGATGTGCGCGTTCGCACTCACGCGCAGGCGCGAGGTGTCGAGACCGCGGGCGTGGAGCGCCTCCAGCTCGTAGAAGAGCACCTCGAGGTCGATGACCACACCGTTGCCGATCACGGCGTTCACGCCGGGAGACAGGATGCCGGACGGCAGCAGGTGCAGCGCGTACTTCTCGTCGCCGATCACGACCGTGTGGCCGGCGTTGTTGCCGCCGTTGAACTTGACCACCCAGTCGGTGCGCTCACCCAGGAGATCGGTGGCCTTGCCCTTGCCCTCGTCTCCCCACTGGACTCCGACGATCACGATGCCTGGCATGGGCTACTCCCCCGTTATCGGACGGTTACACCCCATCCTATCCGGATGCTTCGTTACGCCTTCTGGCGCCGCGAGTCCTCCCGTGACGACCGGGGTTGGACGCACGCACGACCCCGCGGGAATCGTGAAGAGCGGATCGCCTCGTGCGAAGAAAGGACGGGTTCCCGTGACCGATCAGGTTCACCTCGCCATCGCCCTCGAACGGGCCGGCTGGCACCCCGCCGCGTGGCGCGAGGCGACGGCCCGCCCGCACGAGCTGACGTCGGCGCGTTACTGGCGCGACCTGCTGCGCGCGGCGGACGACGCCGGCATCGCCCTCGCCACGATCGAGGACGCCCTCGCGCTCCCCGACCGCTTCGAGCCCGCCGAGGGACTCCGCCGCGACCGCGTTCGCGGCCGCCTCGACGCCGTGCTCATCGCGTCGTACGTCGCGCCGCTGACGCGCCGGATCGGCCTGGTGCCGACCGTCACGACCGCGCACCCCGAGCCGTTCCATGTCGCCACCGGCATCCAGACGCTCGACTTCGCCAGCCGCGGCCGCGCCGGGGTGCGTCTGGTCGCGGGCGCCTCGTCCGCCGAGCGCGCCAACTTCGGCCGCCGCGACTCGGGCGGCGGGGCGCGGCCCCCCCCGCGGCCCCGCGGC